>DASVJT010000131.1:0-5562 GCA_036385775.1 archaeon | reverse complement strand
AGCATTAATGTCTAAAACAAACATAGCTTATCGCAAATACGCCGCTCCAGCCATTAGCAATACCTTGGGATTTAAAAACGCTTGGGCGAGACATGAGCGTAAGCGCACGTGGATTTGCGCGTTGAACGCTGATACTGATACTGATAGTCCCAATACAAAAAAGAGCGCAGATCCCCACCTTGAGAACTGCGCTTGGATTCCAGTTCAGCTGAGAAGCTACCGGCCCCAGAAGAATGGCGGCGGGGTTTGGCCTGTGTAGTCCCCGATGACAAATGCGGTGTACGGAGCGTTGAGCTGACCAGCACCGTCTCCATAGTTTCTTCGAGTGGCTTTACCCCTTTGAATTCTAATGTGTTCCAATTCATTATATCATTGCGTTCGGTTCCATTGAGTAAGCTGGCACGCTTCAAAAGTCAGGGCTTCAAACACTTGAACTGTCGATGCTCGCCGACCTATGGTATGTTTTTCACCTTTTTCTACAGCATTTCTCGGTAATGCCAATCACCCAGTGCGGGGGTGGGCAGGACAACGCACAGCATTTAAGAGCTGCAGATTGCGCGGGAATCAACTTGATGAGTACGGAGAAACACGGCATCGGATTATGATTAAAGAGCGAGAAACACAGGCTCGGTGATAAAATGGATCAATATGAAGATACCCTCAAGGATATCGAAGAGACTTTCGGCATTGTTCCGGGCTTCATGAAAGCGCTTCCTCAAGAGGTGCTTATTCACGACTGGCCGTTGTGGAAGAAGTACAGCTTAGAGGAGTCGGCCATTCCCGGCAAATATCGCGAGCTGGGCGGACTGGCGGTCGCCGCAAACATAAAGTGTCCGTATTGTCAGCTGATGCACACGGCAATGGCCCAGTTCCATGGCGCGACGCAGGAAGAGCTTGCTGAAGAGTACTACCTCGCAAGCCTTACCGCACGATGGAGTGCGATGATTCACGCGCAAAACTATGACTGGGACACCTTCGCAAAAGAAGCCGAGCAGATGGGAGAAGGCCTTCAAAAAAGAGCGAAAAAATAAGCGGCGATGGTAACGTTTGCCTTTGAATGGGATAGGTTAGTCTTGAGTGTAGACTAAACTAGGGAAACCCCCGGTTAGATAGCCTTCTCGCCTCTGAACGGAAATTAAGGGCGGGAATATGGACTAACGATGATTACGCGGGCAAACTTCATACGACGAGCATTGCATATCAGGAGGTTTGGAGGCTTGCACTAAACAACCTCTATTGGAGAAGGCAAAATGAAAAAATATGGAATCTTGGGAATTTGCGTGATTGCGACGATCTTAGTGGCAGGTTGCACGCAAAGTACGCAAAGTGGACAGACGCCGGGATTGGGAAATAATGTCGTCAGCACAGCGAATCAAAACAACATTACCGTCAAAAATTATCAGTTTGATCCTCAGTTCTTAACGATTCCGCAAGGAGCAAACGTGACGTGGATCAATCAGGATTCGTCGAGTGGCGTATACGGCGGATCAACTTCGATTCAGCATCAAATAACCTCAGATAATTCGACATTTGCACAGTCAGCGCCCCTTAACAACGGAGACACATATAAGGTTCAATTCAATCAAACAGGGACGTTCCCGTATCATTGCGCGATTCACACATACATGACGGGAACGATTACCGTGGTCGCAAGGAACGCGACAACAACAACTGCGACAATGTAGGAAGGGTTACAAAGAAAGAAAGATGATCGGATTAAGATACGTTGCTCATGGCAGCTCGGGGCCCGATAGAGCTCCACATTCTGACATTCCAAAAGTCACGAACAATCTTGGAACTAAGGTCAATAGTGACATTCTGACGTCTATAAACCGTTCTAGCTCCACTATTTTTTAAGCAATGAAAGCTGCAGGGCCTCGATTGCAACATCTATTTCGAAAAAAAGAGGGAAGCAGCTATAAACGTGAAGCATAACCTATGGGACGATTATTATGTCTGCAGAAGAGAATAAAGCCGCTGTCCGCCATTTTTGGCAGGACCACTCGAACACTGGCAACGCGACTCTGTGCGAGAACGACTTCGCTCCCGGCGCCGTGAACCACGACCCCAACAGCCCTCCAGTCCCCCCGGGCCCCGAGGGTATGGGGCAGCTCATTACTCTGTACCGCACCGCCTTTCCAGACCTCACGGCGACAATTGAGGACATGATCACCGAAGGTGACAAGGTCGCCTACCGCCTGACGTTTCGCGGCACACACCAAGGCGAGCTTATGGGTATGCCGGCCACGGGAAAGCACGTGACCTATTCGGGTATTGGCATAGACACGGTCGTCAAAGGGACGATTACAGAAATGTGGCTCAACTTTGACGCCCTTGGCATGCTGCAGCAGCTGGGTGCAATCCCCTCGCCTGGAGAGATGGCAAAAAAGGCAGAGTATTATTCAGGTAAGGAAGTAAAAGGGCAAAAGTAGTTTTGAAATACGATATCATTGTTTTTCGAGGTTGCAACAGAAAAGAAGCTTTTGAACCTGAGTTGATACGGGCTCCGATACTAGAACCTGCGTAAAATTATAGGTTTCCGCTGCCTGTGCACGGGTATATGTTTATACGTAATATCGGAAGGCTGTGGGTCGTTAGACCCACTCATAATAGACGTTGGTTCCGGGTGTGGTGAGATCTGCTCCGCTCTCCCCCTCCATAACGCAAATGATTTGGTTGAGCCACTCGAGCTTCTCAGACGTTGTCATGAAGGTGACGGTGCAGATGTATCTCACCCCAGCAGCAATATTTTTTGCCGCGTAGCTGTATTTCCAGGTCACAGGGTCTCCGTCAAGCATCATGATCCCTAACCCTGTTCCGGTTCCAATGCCACCGGGCTGTGCTAGGTTGCGCAGAGTGCCCATATTGGTGCCTGTGAAACCTTCGGCCTTTCCAAAGCCGATGATCTCGCTGTTTATGCTAAATTCGGATTCGACACCTTCGGATCCAATGGATTTAATAGTCCCACCCGTTGGTCTAAACTTTTCCTCAAACAGCTTCTGTCCTATAGGCACAATCTTCACCTTCACATGCTGATTCTGCCTTTCGGTATTTGACTGCTCCCCTCAGTAAGAGCGTTTTCTAATTAAAACTGTCCAGGGCCTGCTTCGCATTGTTCAAAGGGAAAAAAGAAAAAGGAAGCTCGGAAAAACGCGTCCGCGCCCCCTTTCAGGTGACGGCAATGGCGGTCACTCAGTTACGCCCGAGTCGGTCTGCCAAAAAATTACGACAGTTCTTTTTGTTTCGTGCCGCACTGAGGACAGAAAAAGCCAGCCAACGCCCTTACCGTAGCAGAAACAACAGCAATGCCCTCCGGTGGCAGGGTGCGCCCTGTTAAAGAGTTGACAGGACCTTTCATGTCGTGTAAATGAAAATCTCGTTTTGGCTTTTAACGAGCTTCATACCTTCTATCGGGTGCTGATAGCTTATAATCCTCGTTTCGCCTCGTGTTTCAGCCTTTATTTTCCTCACGATTCTGTTGTTTATCCTTCCTTCATATTGGAATAGAAATATAACATCAGCGTCAGAGATGTCTTGCTTGAAGAGGTTTCCAAGAATGACTTCGGCCTTTCTTGCTCTGAGCTTGGCTATAAACCATCGAATAGGCTCTATCTCAACTCCCTTCACATGATCGCATAACTTTGAAGCTTCTATAAGGGCTTCTCCCGTTCCACATCCAAGGTCGTAGAACACTTCATCTTTCTTAAGGTCTGCCAGTTTAAGAGCCTCAGCTACAATATTCCTCGGAGTAGGACTATATGCTGCGCCTCCTGCCAGCATAGGATAGTAAAGAGAAGCTATGATGTATGCTACTACCAGAACAATTATGCTTATTATTACATTCACAAAAAGGCTCATTTCATATTTTCCTCAGCTTGCGAAACCGTCTCTAACAGTACTGCTCGAGTATAAAAATCATTAAAGATAGCCTCATAAGTCAAACAATAATGGCACGAGCTACAACTTACGCGTGTAGCATAAAACATCACAGCATTCTATACCTCCCGTATGTCGCTGTCCCAAATCGGTTTTAGGGTGGTTGATTTCGAGACTCGTGCATCAAGGGGGGCAAAGTGCTGTGAAGCTGCGTATGCTACACCTGTATAGTTTTTCACCAATTTCACCAATCTAAATGGCACTTCATCATGTAACTTTCTCGACGTCTCACGTGATAGCTTGATCATGAAGTTCGTTAAAGATTGTGCTTGTTGCGCTCCCGCATTTCGAGACAACCGCTGGCCCATTCACACTCGTGCATGCGACGGCTTCCACTCAAAGCGGTATATGAGGTAACCGATCACGCCGTTGATATAAACGTCCACGACACCGGGATCGGCATTGTTGAGGGGATGAAGGACAAGCTCTTCACACCTCTGACCACTGGCAAGGCGAAGGGCGCCGGTTTGGGATTAGCGGTCGTGAAACGGATCGTCGACGCCCACGGCGGGACGATTAGCTTCGAGAGTCAAGAGGGGAAAGGAATGACGTTTATGGTGACATTACCGTCGAGGGAAGTTTAACTTTTTTAATCGTGGTGGCGCAATCACCACGTCAAGCGCTTAAAAAAATATGACAGAGTTAAAGAAGAATAAGAGGTAACTAAGGCTTTTTAACCGCTCCGCACAATCCTAAAATAGTCACATGAACTTCTTTTGGCCCAAGCATCGACCTGTTATTAAACGGAAGCGGTTTTCAAAGCCTTAGCAGACCGAGGCAAAACCTAGTAAAACTAAAAACTATTTGAGCCTTTATAACAAATTTCGTATGTTACGAGGTTTGGGCACCTTGCACACTTCCAATATCAGTCGAATTATTGCTCAGCTTTTGATGAAGGCGAGTAAGTCTGTGTTCAACCGATCTTGGCAGATAGTAGGCAGGCCGTGTGGCGCTCCTGGGTAGACCTTTAATGTCGCCTGCGGCGCGATTTCGACAGTATGTAGCGCTGTGAGTTGCATAGGGACTATCTGGTCATCGTCGCCGTGCACGACTAACGTAGGTATCGTCATCTTTTTCAAATCCTCGGTAAAGTCAATCTCGGAAAATTGCTTAATGCACTCATACACACCTACGATGCCCGCCAACATTCCTTGTCGCCAGAAGGATTCGCGCACCCCCTCAGACATTTTGGCACCAGGTCGGTTATAACCGTAGAAGGCCAGCGTAAAGTCTTTGAAAAACTGTGCACGGTTATCCAACACGTGTTTGCGCATGTCGTCAAAAACGACGAGCGGCAATCCATTGGGATTACCTGCAGTTTTGAGCATCAACGGCGTTACCGCCCCGATAAGCACTGCCTTAGCAACGCGGGATGCGCCATGCCGCCCGATATAGCGAGCGACTTCACCGCCGCCTGTGGAATGGCCGACCATCATCATCTCGTGTAGGTCTAACGCGTTGATAAGATCGGCAAGATCGTCCGCGTATTGGTCCATCGTGTTGCCGTCCCACGTCTGTTCCGAACGTCCGTGACTGCGGCGGTCGTGAGCAATCACGCGATAGCCGTTTTGCGCTAGAAACAGCATCTGGGCATCCCATGCGTCGGCACTGAGGGGCCAACCATGG
>DASVJT010000130.1:0-2676 GCA_036385775.1 archaeon | reverse complement strand
GTTTCTTGTAACAAATCGAGTGAGTAGTTCGTTAGATCTGTCTGAGCGTTGCAATGGCACATATTCATTTTCCAGATGGCATTCTCCCTATCCAATGGGTCGTGTTTTGGTGGTTACTAGCCATTGTTTTGCTTGTTGTTGTCCTCATCGCGACCAGAAAGCACGCAATCGAGATTCAGCGATTAGCAATCGCAGGCATGCTTGGAGCCGTCTCTTTTGCCGTTTTCCAAATCGATATCCCAATTGCAGGCGGCGTTCATATGAACCTCACCCCTCTAATTGGGATCTTGGCAGGGCCGGGTATAGGATCCTTAGTCATCTTTATAGTTAACCTTTTAAGCGCGGCTGTGGGCCACGGGGGATGGGGTCTTGTGGGAGCCAATACGCTCGTGAACATGAGCGAGATCGCGGTAGCTTTTTGTGTCTTTAGAATTACACGAAGTCGGTTTCAGATGTTCACGAGAGGTGCTATAGCTGCCATCTCAGGACTGGCCGTTGGTAACATTGTTCTTCTCGCCGTTTTAGTAATTTCGGGTATCCAAGGCAGCGAATTGCACGGCGTCGCATTGCTTATCTACTTGATTCAGATTCCCATAATTAACCTGATTGTAGCAGTTCCCGAGGCTATCATTACCGGCTTTATCGTTGATTATATGGGGAGGGTTCGACCCGATCTTCTTGGTGAATAATCTATAGATCCCACATTATCGTATGACCTTTTTTCTCAGCGACAGGTCCGCAGGGTAAACGTCTTGCTTGTTCTGTTTAATATGAGCCCGATTCGTTACAAGCTCGCGAAAGTAGTTGCGTTCGAAACAACTGAAGTCGCACAGCGCGATACTCCATGCTCCACCTCGCGAATCACCATTGAGAAAATGCACGCATTCACTTCTTGTCTACGACCACAGCCGTTCCGTATGCTAAGATCTCCTGCATGTAGTCAGAGATCTCTGACGAATCAAAATAAGCGCTTATGATGCCGTTTGCTCCGACGGCCTTGGCGTGCCCAACCAGCCGATACAGCGCCTCGTCTCTCGCATGTTGCATCATCTCGACGTATTCGTGGATCTCTCCTCCAGCGATAGAACGGAGCCCAGCGGTAATGTTCCTTCCAAGCCCTCTGCTCCTAACTGTAAGGCCGTAGATGAATCCTCGTGTTTCTAATATGTTGTATCCTGGGATCCAGTTAGAACTGACTACAATTACCCCGTCTATAGTGATTGGGTCAGTTGCTGTTGTCCCACTTCTTATGCTATCTCCCGCCTCAGTCTCAGTTACCCCAGTGCCACATTGAATGCAGAACTGTGCGTTCATGGGTAGCTGAGCACCACACGCCTTGCATGTATCTGTTACGCTCATTTATGCCTCCATTTTGCATCTAAGCAGAACGGTGAAATCTTTAAACAATATTAAGCGCCCGCTAGAGCTTAAACCTTCTCAAGCTGGTTAGTCTTAGATGCTGTTGAAGTCAGGTCGTACTAGTCTTTCCAAATGTGTGCGTCGCGCAGCGAAATAGCTCTTAAGGGATATCGCAACAATGATAACAAACGCGTCGATCTCGAAGAGTTAAAATAGAGGGCCATTATCACAATGACTAATAACTAGCCCTTGCAGACTGACTGCAGCGCCCGTACAAAGGATTACAGCATAAATCTGCGAAGTCGCACTCAGTTTGTAAGAGCTTGAGCCAATCATCGGCTTGCTAATTGCAGCAGTTGTCAACCAAATTAATAGATTTTACAGGTGCAAGGGCTCCAAAATGACGTCAATAACGAATAAGCCACTTCTTATCACGTGTGGATTGCCTTACGCGAATGGCCCTTGTCATATTGGTCACCTGAGGACCTATGTCCCGGCAGACATCTATGTTCGCTGTCTTAAAAAGCTTGGACAAAACCCGCTTTTCGTATGCGGTTCTGACACTCACGGAACTCCGATCGTTATTAACGCTGAGCAGCAGGGGACCACACCTGAGAAGCTCTCCACTTACTACCACCGTTACTGGCAGGATATCTTCAAGGCGTTGGGAGTTGATTTTAGTCATTATGGAAATACCGATGCGCCTACAAATCACTTCAGAACGCAGGAAATCGTCAAAGCGCTGCAAGAAAACGGCTACATTTATCCGCTGGTCATCAGATTAGCTTATTGTCCCGAATGCGATCGCTTCCTACCCGATCGATATGTAGAAGGGGTGTGCTTTTTTTGCGGGATGCCGGCGCGTGGAGACGAGTGCGATCAAGGGTGTGGGCGCCATCTCGAATCGGGAGAAGTCATCGATCCTAAGTGCAAAACGTGCGGAGCAAGCGCTGAATACAGAGAAGAGGAACATTTCTTCTTTAAACTATCGGCGTTTAAGGGCTTCTTGTCAACGTATCTTGAGACGCTCGGAGGAACCGCCAACGCGCGCAACTATGCGCAACAATGGGTGACAAATGAGCTCAAGGACTGGAACATTTCACGGAACCTTTCATGGGGGATTCCATTTCCGGGAACCGATCTCGTCGTCTACGTGTGGGTTGACGCCCCTATTGGGTATATTTCGTTTACCGAAGAGGCAACGAGCACGTGGGAAGACTACTGGAAGAATGAGTCGACTATCATTCACTTCATCGGTGGAGATATAATCTACCATCACGCCGTTTTTTGGCCAGCGCTGCTAAAAGGAGCAAACTA
>DASVJT010000129.1:0-10913 GCA_036385775.1 archaeon | reverse complement strand
CAAGACAACGATGGAAACGCTCGTCGTCGAGCCCATTGAAACGGTAAAGTCATACCAATACCGCTGCGATTCGACATTCAACCTTGAGCCGCTCAAGGACATGCTTAAAGAGAAGGATGTGTTCGGACTGGTCGTTGTCGACCGAAACGAGGCGACGGTCGGCGTCCTTAACGGCAAACACATTGAACCGGTAAAGCACCTCACATCCGGAGTGCCTGGCAAGCACACGAAAGGCGGCCAAAGTCAACGACGTTTCGAACGGCTGCGTCTTATAGCTATCCACGAGTTCTTCAAACGCATCGGCGAGGCTGCCAACAATGAGTTTCTTCAATATCCGGAGCTTAAAGGCGTGCTCATAGGCGGTCCTAGTCCTACCAAAGAGGAGTTCGTCGACGGGGAATACCTCCATCATGAGCTACAACAAAAGATTCTCGGGGCTTTTGACGCGTCATATACGGACGAGTTCGGCCTTTCAGAGCTCGTTGAAAACGGCTCCGAAGTGCTCCAAGAGCTCGATTTAATACGCGAAAAGAACGTGGTAGGGCGCTTCCTCCAAGAGCTAGTGCACGATTCAAACAAAGCGACCTACGGCGAGAAACAGGTGCGAAAAGCACTGCAGCTCGGGGCCGTCGATGTTCTGCTCCTCTCAGAGGCGCTTCGCATCAAGCGGGTAACCAACAACTGCACGTTGTGCGGGTTCACGCTCGAAGAGACAATCCGAGGGATAAAGGGGGTTGGCGTGTGTCCCAAGTGCGATGGTATGATGGAACGCGTCCACGAGGAAGATGTCGTCGACGAGCTTATCCGCAAGGCAAGCGATACGGGAGCCTCGGTCGAGTTTATCTCAACGGATTTCAACGAGGGCGAGCAGCTCATGCGAGCTTTTGGCGGCATTGCAGCTGTCCTACGTTTTGCAATCGACGAGCACTGACGGAGACGCAATGTTTCTTACCTTTCGCGAGCAAGTCGAAAAGCTGCTGACAGAAGCGCTCGAAAAGTGCGAGTACCCAAGCGGTGACCTTGCACTGGTCGTTAAACCCGGCTATGCTGACCTTACAAGTATCGTCACGTTTAAACTAGCACCCATCCTTAAGCTCCCCCCTCACGAGATCGCGCACAACGTCGTTCAGCACCTCGGATCTGACGTTTTGGTGGCGCGAGCTGAAGCTGCCGGACCCTACGTGAATTTCTTTGTCAGCGCTGACTACTTACATCGCGCGCTCAGCGTCATATTGGAGGAGGATCAAAACTACGGGCGGGTTAACGGGGACAACATAGTAATTCTCGAGCACACCTCCGCAAATCCTAACGGGCCCCTCCACATCGGTCACGTTCGAAACTCGGTCATCGGCGACACGCTCAAACGTTGTCTTAAGCAGGCTGGATGCCGCGTCGAGACCCAATATTATGTTAACAATATGGGCCGACAGATCGCACTTGTCGTCTGGGGCCTTATAAATTTTGAGCTCAACGGCGAAATAAAACCAGATCACGCTACAGCCGAGGTCTACATCAAGGCGAACGCCGACATAGAGCTCCACCCCACGAAGCTCAACGAGATAAGAGAGCTTATGCAACGTTTTGAAAGCGGCGATCAGGACGTCGCCCGTCTGTTCGAAGACGCGGTCGAGTTCTGCCTGCAAGGTATTAACCAGACACTTAAGAACCTCCACGTCTCGCACGACCGTTTCGTATGGGAAAGCGAATTCATTGACGACTTAGACGGCATCATAGCAGAGCTTCGAAGTTATGGTGCAACCGAAAATGATGGATCAATGCATATCGATCTGTCGTCTTTTGGCATCGGCAAAGACCTTGTCGTTCGGCGTTCGGACGGCACGTCGGTGTACGCGACGCGCGACATCGCTTACCACGTTTGGAAAGCTGGAAGATGCAACCGCATGATCGACGTGCTCGGAGCAGACCACAAGCTCAACGCACTCCAAGTGGGGAAAACACTCGAACTTCTCAACATTGCCGCTCCTGAAGTCGTGTTTTTTGAGTTTGTCTCCCTTCCAGAGGGCTCAATGAGCACGCGCCGAGGTCATTTCGTGAGTGCGGATGAGGTACTAGAAAAGGTCACAGAGAAAGCGTACGAAGAAGTCGAAAAACGCCGCCCAATGTTATCAGTAGAAGAAAAAAGCTCGATAGCGCAAGCCGTAGGCATCGGCGCGACGCGCTACGACTTGCTCAGGGTATCCGCTGACAAACCGATGGTCTTTAACTGGTCCGAAGCCCTCGATTTCGAGCGACAAGGTGGGCCATTTTTACAGTATGCGCACGCCCGCGCAAGCAATATTCTCGTAAAGGCTGCTTTTGACTATAACTACGACCCTAACCTGCTCACAGACGAATCCGAGATCAAAGTTATCAAACTATGTGCGAAGTTTCCGGCGGTTATCGAAGATATCACGAAGAACTTGAGCGTGAGCGTACTTACTGCATATGCACGCGAGCTTGCAGAGGCCTTTAACCAATTTTATCGGTTTATGCCCGTGCTGTCTGCTGAACCCGAAGTTTGCCGCGCTCGATTAGCCCTAGTCGTAAGCGCACGGATTGTTTTGCGAAACGTGCTAAACTGTCTCGGGATTGAACCGGTCGATTCGATGTGAGGGTATAAAGAGGCCTTTCATGCGACGCAGAAAGTCCAAGACGTCAGTTCCCTTGTCATACCGCGAGACTCTAGCTAAACAAGGCTATCACGACGTAGGCTGTGGGGGCGCTGTCAAACCATGTCTGTGGCTCAGGAAGTCCTTGCGAAATGAGGGCGTGTGCTACAAGGAGCAATTCTATGGCATTCACGCTCACCGTTGTATCCAAATGACTCCCACACTGCACTGTAATCAACAGTGCCTTCACTGCTGGAGAGCTACGGATCTGGATAATACTGAGAGTTTTGATTTTGATGAACCGCAGAAACTAGTCGATGGCTCTATAGCGGCGCAAAGAAGGCTTATTTCAGGGTATAAGGGTTCTTCAACTACTAACATGCAAAAGCTGCAGGAGGCATACAATCCAAGCCAAGTAGCCATTTCACTCAGCGGTGAGCCCACACTCTACCCATACCTCGATGAGCTTATCGAACGCTACGATCACGAACAAATGACGACCTTCGTCGTATCAAACGGAAGCCATCCAGAAGTGCTCGAAAAGATCCACCCTACCCAACTATATGTCTCGTTGAACAGCCCGGACGAAGAACACTTCTACTCAATGTGCAAACCAAAAACACATAAGTTTGTACAGCTACTCGAATCGTTGCACATACTCGCCGATCATCCTTCACGAACCGCGCTGCGCATTACGCTCGCAAACGAGGTTAACACCTTTGGAGAAAGGGGTTACGCAAAGCTCATCGAACTGGCCGAACCGGATTATGTTGAAATCAAGTCGTATATGCACCTCGGTTTCTCCAGAAAACGACTTTCACGGGCCGCTATGATGTCTTACGAGGACGTTGAAGCATTTGCCCAAAACGTTGGCGAACTGGTAGGGTACAAAATCACTGCAGGATCCCCTATTAGTCGCGTGGTGGTTCTTACTCAAGGTGGATCCATAAAAAAAATTAATACGCGTAGTCAAGCGCGTGCATATTAGCCTGTAAGCCCAAGGCAACGGATCAATACTTAGGAGGCAAGGCAATTATGTCAAAGATAAAGGGAGAAAAAAGCCTCTACGGGTTAATTAACGCCCTTAAAGATATTGATCCAGAAGTACGGTTGAAGGCAGCTGAAATGCTGGGCCAGCTAAAAGACGAGGTCGCAAGTAATGCTCTTATTGAGGTTCTTCACGACGACCGCTGGTCCGTACGACGTAACGCTGCGTGGGCACTTGGCGAGATCGGGGCAACTCGCGCCATCCCATATCTTATAAGCTCATTCAGCAAGACATGGGAGGGGATCGACGCTTATTGTGCTGAAGCGCTCGTAAAAATTGGTCGCCCTGCAGTAATGCCGTTGCTTCGAATTATGGAAGGTTCAGACTTAAACACCAAGTATTGGTCTATCGAAGCACTTGGTGAGATAGGTGACTCGCGAGCCGTTGAGCCCCTAATAACGCTTCTTACCGACAAAGACGTTATTGTCCGATATAGCGCTGCAAAAGCGCTCGCGGCTATAGGTGATAGCAAAGCGTTCGCTCCACTTGCGCAACTACTGCGCGATCCGAGTGAGATGGTTAAACAGCAGGCAAAAAAATCCATAAGCAGAGTGCTACCGTCAGAAACTCCACAAAAAGCTGCCTTCGAACCTGGACGCGTGACTAAACTAATTGTTATTATAAAAAACGAAGACGGATCGCTTAAAGAAGTCAATTTTGACTTTTAGATCGCTTATAAGAAAGGCGCTATTTATGTTACTCTAATGTGTTAAGCTCCGTTACTACTTAGCAGACATATTATAGTGATAGGATACATCCAACCCTAAAGCGTCGCACATTGTGGCGCACCCAAAGAATTCCTATGGATATACTCTTAGCCGAATACGCAACTGTAATGACCCCGAACCTCGCCGAGGAAGGACATGCGATGTTGCACACCCTAAAAGCAGGCTTCCAAATTCACGGGCACTCAGTACATATACCACAGCCTCGGAAGGGCGATGCAAACGCGTTTTACACAGAGGTAGAGGAACTTACAAAAGTATGCGATGCGGGACTTGTCATCGCTCCTGACAAAGTCCTATATGAGTTCACAGCGCTCGTTGAACAGCACACAATGAATCTCGGATGTCCAGCAGAGGCGGTTAAGAAAGCGGCAGACAAACTCGCTGCTTCTGAGGTGCTATCGCGTGGGTCACTTACCGTTCCTGAAATAAATCCCCCGAAAGGTCCATACATCCTAAAGCCTCGCGACGGCTGTGGCGCAGAGGGAATACGCATCAAAGAAGTACTCGACCCCGATGACATCGACGAAAACACACTAATCTCCAAGTTTGTCTCTGGGGAACACATAAGCGTGAGCCTAATTGTTGGAAAGACGATTCTGCCTTTATCGATAAACAAGCAGCACATTCGCATAAACTCGACAATCCGGTATCTGGGTAATACAACCCCATATTCCGTTCCGAACTCGAGTGAAGTTATCGATCAAGCCTCGAGAGCCGCACAGTTGTTAGGATGCAAAGGATATGTAGGCGTTGACATGGTCTTAGAGCCTGACAGTTTCGTGAATATCGTCGACGTGAATCCACGCCCTACAACGGCGATCGTTAGCATCGATAAGGTGATAGGAAACGTGGCAGATCTGATTCTTAAAGCTCGATTAGGAAAAAAGCTGCCAGCTCTTCCGAAACCACATGGTACACATACGTTCATAAGAACAAATTGCGGCAGCAATTACCCTCTGTGATCCTATGGCCCAAACAATTGGAATCGACATTGGTGGGGCAAATACAAAAGTAGCCTCTGCCAGTGGAACAGCGAGGAGCTTTTACTTTCCGCTGTGGAGGAAAAACGACCTCGCAGGCTTGTTAAGGCGCGTGAAAGACGACTTTAAGCCAGAACGCGTCGGGATCGTAATTACAGGAGAGCTAGCCGATGCTTTTTCGAGTAAGAAGGAAGGGATTTGTTCGATAGTTACAGCGGTAAACTCAGTTTTTTCGAAGCCTTGCTATCTGAATGTGCGCGGAGAGCTTACCCAAGGTATAGAAGAAGACGCACTTTTATACGCGGCGTCTAACTGGGCGGCCTCGGCTGCTTTTCTAGCAAAGAGCGTAAAAAATTGTATATTCACAGACGTTGGAAGCACGACGTGCGACCTCATCCCTATACAGAATGGTAGGGTGATCGCTCAAACTAGAGACTTTGAACGATTGGGGCAGCACGAACTGATCTATATGGGCGTGCTCAGAACCAACATCGCGGCCATTTTACGCTTTGTAAACCTTAGCGGCAAGAAGTATCAGCTCTCCACGGAACAGTTTTCTATAATCGCAGACGTGCACCGCGTGCTTGGCAACATCGGTGAGACAGATTACACCTGTGACACACCTGATTCTAAATCACGCAATCTAGACGCATGTTATAAAAGAATCGCGCGAGTCCTGCTTTGCGATGTAAACGAGCTTGGCAAGGAAAACACTCACGCGGTTGCCAAGCAGGTGGAACGCGCTCAGATCAACGAGCTTGCCGAAGCACTCGCGTTTCAGGCACAGAAGCACGAGTTACAAACGGTCATCGGCGCAGGCCTCGGAGAGTTCCTCATTGCTAAGGCTGCCTTGAAGGTAGGACTTGAATTTCGCCCACTATCATCACAATATGGACGTGCCCTTACAAGAGTGTTCCCTGCATATGCAGTTGCGCGGTTGGTTCAAAACAGATAACTAATTGAATTCAAGTCGAGTAGAGCGGGCCTAGCTACGCTACTAGATCTTCGAAATCATATCCTTATCTTCATTCTTTTTAGCGTAAACGCTGTAAAGTGTGCTTCACACACAAAGCAGCCCATTTTTACTAAAAAAAGATTGCTAGAAGGTGACTTTAGGATTATTGAGCGCGTCAAAGGCATAATATAAAGGGCTCAATATAGTCAGGGTTCTGTTATCCTAGGTATATAGTTAGACTATTTTCCTCGTTCTGACAAGCGAAGCAAACATTGTCTCACAGCTTTATTAATTTAAGAATTCTATTTTTAAGCAATGGCTAACGGGACGATTATTGGAAGTGTCAAGGACGCATTAGCTGTAGGTTCAAATGTTATTGAATCTGCAAAGAATGAAATAGAGTGGCTTCTTCCTCCTTCCAAGGTAATCTTTGCTGCCCAATATGGCATCCCCAACAAATCAAAAACTCTGATTGAACACGGGGGTACATAAAAAGCATTTTCCACATAACCTCACAGTATGTAGAGCTTGCGCAATCACTCTTAGACATAGGCGAGAACTTACGCCACCTCGATCAGTACGAAGGGGTGTTCTTCCTCGTTGGAGATAAGAAGTAGAGTATAAACTCCATCACGTAAATGTCGAAGTTCTCTCGCTTGATGATCGGATTGTCGCATTCTGGAGCGAGACCCCTACATACGCTGAGTATCTTCTCACACACTTCGATCAGGCGTGGGCACAAGGCGTTGACGCGCAAGAGCGTTTGAACGAGTTACGGGAACAACGCCCTTAAAAAATATAAAAAGGCCCACGCAACAACGACCCCAAAGAAGTTTTTTTATGAGGATTCCTCAAGCATAAGAATCGTCGACTTCACTCTTGACGGATAAGGTCATAGTTTTTATAAGTTTAAAACTAATTCGATTATTATGGCTGGGAAGATTATTGTTGAAAGCGTCACGGACTCGCTAGCAGTGGGTTCAAATATTATTGAATCTGCAAAGAGTGAAATAGTGTGGCTTCTCCCACCGGAAATGCTAATTTTCGCCTCCCAATTCGGTTTAACGGATAAATGCAAAGCGTTGATAGAAAACGGCGGTCGGGTCAGAGGAATAACGCGTATTACAAATACTTACGCTAAAGTAATAGGAAAGCTCTTGGACGACGGGGGGGAAGTCCGCCACGTTGATCGTTACCAGGGCGCGTTTATGGTGGTCGGAGATAAAAAAGAAAGTATCAGTTCGATCTATCTAGACTTAGAAGAGCTTTCGCTCGATGATCAGTTAAGGGCGTTTTGGACCGATAACCTAGCATACGCCGATTATTTAATGTCAACCTTTGAGTTCGAATGGCAAAGTGCAGTCGACGCAAAAAAGATTCTGCAAGAGCTATAGAAAAAATGTTTTGTGGTTTAACCAACAGGCGCAGATGGCTAATGCCAGTCTGCAGCTTTCGACGTTAATCTTTAAGTAACGTTTACAGGACAACTGGTGCGACCATGGACATCGAGGATGCTTTTATCACCCGTCTCATCGGCTTCGGACTCAGCGAAAAAGAGGCACAACTCTACCTTCATTTACTCAAGTACGGTCCAAAGACGCCGTCACCGCTCGCTAAATCGCTGAAGACCTATCGAGAGGACGTGCATCGCACCCTTACGAGCCTCATCGACAAAGGTATGGTCCATCCTTCACTCGACTCCCCCACCATCTACACAGGCGTGGACTTGGATACCGCCCTCGAGTCCGCGCTTCAGAAACAGCAAAGCGAGCTCCGTGAAATGGAAGAGAGGAAACGCGAGCTTCAAGAGCTCTCGCTACAACAACGGTTCCAACCCTCTGATAAAGTAGGCACGTTCAAGATCATAAAAAGCATGAAGGAACTCATCGCTGTCTGTATGCCATTAATTGACGGGTTGCAGGAGGAATGGCTGATAGCCACTCCTGCAATCCTAACTGTTTTCGCCTCCCTCTTTGGAGTGAACGAAGCTGTGTACGAAGTGATCAAGCGTGGGGGAAAGGTGCGGGTCATTGTCGACATTTCGTATCAAATCATAGAGCCGGTGCGAGAAATGATATCCATCGGTGAAGAAGTGCGCCACATTGATCAGCAAGGGATCATGTTCGTCGTATTTGATAAAAAAATCTCTATTAGCGCGATCAATGCAGAAGTCAAGCATGTCTCCCTCAACGCACCTGTATCCGGACTCTGGACCGATGACCCTGTCTATGCTCATTACCTCACGTCGACTTTTGAGATGCTGTGGAACCAAGCGATCGACGCGGAGGAACGGATTCAGCAACTACTGAAAGAGGGGCCGCCAGAAGCTTAGTTAAACTGTTCGCAGTGAAAGGATTTAATATAGTGTCGCTGTAGGGTCGTATCAAAAAGCAACGCTTATTAGCTATTTAACGTTACTTTCTCCCATGGACGACGAGTCAGAATTCATCACGCGCCTAATCGGGTTTGGGCTCAGCGAGAAGGAGGCGAGAACGTATCTTTACCTCCTTAAATACGGCCCTAAGACTCCGTCGCCGATCGCAAAATCATTAAAGACCTATCGCGAGGATGTACATCGGACGCTCACAGAATTAATTGAGAAGGGCATGGTGCGCCCCTCTCTCGACTCACCGACACTTTATTCGGCCGTAGACCTCGAAACAGCACTCGAAGCCGCTTTAAAAAAGCAAGAGAGCGAACTGCGGGAGATGGAGGCACGGAAACAAGAGCTGCAGGAGCTATCAAAGCAGCAGCTCTTTCGCCCTACTGATGAGGTTTCTACGTTTAAGATCATCAAGAGCGTCAAGGAACTGGTCGCCACTACTATAGGTCTCATTACCTCGGTAAAGGAAGGATTCTTGTATGTAGTTCCCGCCGAAACTCTGGTAATCACGTCCTTGTTCGGCATAAATGAGGAAGCCAAAAAAGTAGTCGAGGGAGGGGGGTCCGTCAGGGGCATTAGTGATATTGGCTACGCGGATATCGCGCCTGCTCAAGAGGTACTGGACATTGGCGAAGATTTACGGCACTATGATTCATACGGGGGGGTATTTTTCGCAGTGGTCGATCGAAAGCATTGTGTTAGTGCGATTAACGTCGATATAAACCGTATATCACTGAATGAACCTATCTCATTGTTGTGGGCTGATGACCCGAAGTACGCGGAGTACCTCACAGCCACTTTTGAGATGTTGTGGGAACAGTCAACCCCTGCGGCGGAGCGGATAAGAGAGCTGAAAAAACAGGGCCCTCCGCAGACTTAAACGGCAGTCGAACGCGGGCTTAACTTCAGTGCCCATGTTCGCCCTCCAGTCGACCTTTGATTGACCCTATAGCGCGTTGTAAGCAGTGTCGCGCTCGCTGTTAGACTATTAGCGGAGTTTTTTCTGGCATGAATGGGCGAAATTTAAAGCGTTAAAGACACTACGGTGTTGGTTGGCCTATCATTGAGTCTGCAGAAAAAGGTAATATGTGTCTTACCACCCTATACTGATTTTAGCCCCTAAATACAACTTAAATGTGAACTCTAAAGCGCTTACGGATAATCTCTTTCTAAGCTTGCCACTTTGTTCAGATAAGCCATAAAAAGAGCGCCGAGTGTCTCACGGTATTATCGTGTGAACTAAGACGCCTTCTTGATGGCACTTCGTTCGCATTTAGAAAGGACGCTTGCCGTATTCTGGCATTACCACAACCGTTACTGTGATGCAAAACGCGCGTCAGGTCGTATCACAGCCACTTCGCTGAGCTCACAAAGAATTTAGATGCTTCAGCACGCCAAAAGCTTATTTACTCGTCTTGCACATCTGTTGTGATGGACGACGAGTCAGAATTCATCATGCGCCTGATCGGGTTTGGGCTCAGCGAGAAGGAGGCAAGAACGTATCTTTACCTCCTTAAATACGGCCCAAAGACTCCGTCACCGCTCGCAAAGTCATTAAAGACCTATCGAGAGGATGTGCATCGGACGCTTACTGAGTTAATCGAGAAGGGGATGGTGCGTCCGTCGCTCGATTCACCCACGATCTACGCCGCTGTTGATCTCGATACCGCTCTCGAGTCTGCATTAAAAAAACAAGAGAGCGAACTGCGTGAGATGGAGGTGCGAAAGCGGGAGCTCCATGAGCTTTCAGAGCGACAGCTGTTCCGGCCCTCGGACGAAGTTGCGACATTTAAAGTCCTTAAAAGTGTCAAAGACATTGTCAGCACGGCAGCACCCATAATACTATCAGCTGAAAAGGAGATGGTTTGGGTATCGCCCATGACAGGGGTCGTATTAACCTCTTTGTTTGGCATCAACGACGCACTCAAAGAGCTGATAGACCGAGGAGGACGCGTACGCGGCGTGGCCGACGTCTCATATTCGGGAATGGGACTGGTGCAAGAACTCTTGGATATTGGCGAAGAAGTGCGCCACTTCGAAGGGTATAAGGGGATATTTTATGCCGTGTTTGACAAAAAGCATTGCATAAGCGCAATAAACATCGATATCAAGCGTGTTTCGCTTAGCGAACCAGCGACCATGCTCTATACAGATGATGTGACCTACGCAGATTATCTGGTCTCCACCTTCGAAATGTTGTGGGAACAATC
>DASVJT010000128.1:0-6253 GCA_036385775.1 archaeon | reverse complement strand
ACTTGGAGGCGTCGCAGGGCTGTCGATCGCGATCGTACAGATCATCGTAATCGTGTTTATCATCCTGTTCATCATTTCGCTCGTGGCAAGCTTCATGCGACGTTGAAGGTAACGGGAAGAAAGACACGGAAAGGCGAGAAGGGAGCGAACAGTCAAAAACAAGAACGAGAAGCGTCGAGCAGGAAAACTACAAAGCGCCAACTTATGGAGGGGTGGTTAGACGATGGTGGATACCGGAGATTTAAAAAAGAAGACCAAAGAAGTTGTTGGAGATGTAGAGAAGAAGGGAAAGGAAGTTGAAGGGGAGATAACTAAGCAAAAGAAGATAACGGAAGGGGAGATAACTAAGCAAAAGAAGATAACGGAGGGGGAAGCAGAGAAGCAGAGTGAATAGGAAGAAGTCGATACAAACTTATTCTTAAGTAGCTAATGGCTGTTGGTCCAGTAGACGACATCTGATGTAATTGCTAGACCAACTTGTAATTGCTGCGCTTCTATACTTGCCTCAGATTTTACGTTATATAGTCGCTTTCGGAAGGGTATGCCGCGCTAACCGTGGTGTATTTATTAATGTAGAGGCGATATCTGTCAAAGGAGGTGATAAGGTATATGCGTGCCTTGGACTTAGTATGGCTTGTTATCGTGATTATAGTCATCGTCGTAGTTCTGCGTTTTTTGGGTATCCTCTAAGAGGATTAGACAAGTAACAAGCTGTTACTTGCGCCTTCTACGCATCGGTTAGATAATTAGCGCGGTCGCTATCTTGGTATTGAATATGACTTACTCCGCACGATGCTTCAGAGCAGAGGTTTGTTACCACTCCGAAAGCCCTACTCTAAAAGCCATTGGTAGCTACCTTTTCCACCACATATCCTATAGAGCGTACCTTTAGGATACAAGCCGCTTCGATTTACGCTTTTCATAAGAATCGAGCGCAATGCTGCCGATAAGGGCAAAAAAATGCTACACTGGGCAAAAATAGTTTTTCCTAGTTATTAATTTTTATAAAGAGGGTGGCCGCAGAACACAGCTCAACGATGACAAGCGCTGCCCTGGTGCATATGAAGTTGTGTTAAGAAAGATAGACAGGATACTAAGAGAACACGATCGCTTGCTGGTGATCAATCTCAAAAAGACGAAAAAAAGCAAAAACTTTTTCCATCTTGTTGTTAACATGCTGTTATGGCCATATCGCGTACAATAAGTTATTTAGTAGTAAATTCGATATTTGGGCTCATCGTTCTGGCTTTGGCGAAATTCCTTGGACTCCCAGTGCCCATAAATTGGATCACTGTACTTATTTGTGCATTGGCAGGGATCCCTGGAGCCTTGCTCGTGATATTATTATACTGGCTCGGCCTCGTCATCCCCATCATCATCGCGTTATAAGAAGCAGATTTTAGGGGCAAAATGCCTCATCGCAAGTCTAGTGTCCTTGGGCTAATCTACGTAATCTCCTCTTTCCGTGCTGTTGGTGGCTCCCTTCCGGTGGCCCTGCTGCCTGTTTCCGTTACTTAAATGTCCTCCGTAATGCTGTTTATACTCCGCACCCACATCTACGCAGCCGCCACCTGTATACATTACGTGCGCGGTGACGGATAATGATCCAACTACGGCAACCCAAACAGCAACCATCAAGGTGACGTCAGAGGCATCCGTTGCTGCCTAAATCAACGATTGAATTGTATTGCCGATAAACAAAGATCCCTCCGACGAGTCTCGCATTTAAGCTACATCTTTCGCGCCCCGAGATGTTTTCCCATTTGATTCCCCCCCATATACTGAACATAAACAAATAAAATGTTAAAAACTTAGTTTAAATAAAATAAAATATTATTAAATTAACTAGAATTATATATACTATAACAACATTGATTAAATAGAATAAAATGATAGACGAAGTGTACACACCACTAGAAGTTGCGACGATGTTGCGTGTTACACGAACCACGATATATGAGCATATCAAGAGCGGTCAGCTGAAAGCGATTCGGATAGGAAACCGATACCGTATCACCAAAGCTCAGCTTGAGGAGTACATACAGCAGAACGTGGTCAATGGGACGTGAGGGGTTGAAAAAATGAACGGTTTAGAACTGCTAGCAGCAATTGTAATTATCCAGGGATTTATAGCTGTTGGAATTTTGTTTGAAGGGTTTATTTTTGAGAAGATGTTTAAAGCACTTCAAACGCGAGTCTTGAGGAGTACATACAGCAGAACGTGGTCAACGGCACAAAGAGCGTAGGCGATGCTAACCGCGCTGCAATTTCTGACGATCAAAGACAAAGTGCGGGCGGCGGCAACAAAAAAGGAAGAATGGCAAATCCTTATCTGCTCTCGCACCGTTTCTACTACTTAACAACCAAATCATGTCACAGCTAAGTACGGCATGCCCGTAGTCATCCCCTGTTCTTTTTTGTGCGGGACTTACCCGCCGTTCATCCGATCCTCGTCGCCTATCGCGCTTGTGCTGCTGTTAAACGTTAAGAGCCCGTAAAACGTCAGTGGGTGCTTTGTCTTTGGAAAAGTATTAGATCGGAGATAAACGGCGAGAGTAAAGAGGTGTCTTATATGACTGTTATTATACTTGATTGGGATTTTATGCACTATTTCCGTCGCGTCGACGAGCGATATTTAACGCTCGACGAAGCAATTGAACAAGTGAAAGGGCACGAGCGACAGAACAAGGCGATAAAGGCGCAGATAGCGAACAAGGTAAAGGCGCTCGTAGCGAACAAGGTAAAGGCGCTCGTAGCGGAGCCACGGAGCGACGAGGAATTAAAGGAGACGTTAACTGACTTGCGAGACAATACCGCCGAATTGAACCGGATAAAGCGACACTTGCACACGCTTATAAACGCAGGCGTCGAAGTGCTACCACAGCCGGACCCACGCCCCTCTATGCCGGAGCATCAGCGTGCCTTGTTTAAAGGCTTAGGGTGGCATAGTGCAAAAAATGAGTGGGTAACCGAATCAAACAAGCTTTTTAGAGCATAATTGCTCGACTCCTAGCCGCACAGAACGGCGGGGGCTTACCTTATAGTTGCGTCGCGACGCTTCAAGTTAGAGCGCTTCTTGTTGGAAAAATAAGCAGCTAGAACTGCACGCTACATAAGCTTCGTGTAGTTCTTGTGGTCGGGAATTGAAGTTTGTGTTTTTCCTGACATGATCATAGTAGAGAAGGTTGTAGAAGTGTAGTTGAAGGCTATTGGCCCCTCTTCTTTTTTCTTGAATTAGGACTCATATACACCAATCTAAAAGACCAGCTACCGGAGGGGGGTCTATGCGAGGGACGCCAACTCTTACAATTCAGAAGTGTCCGCAATGCGGCGAGGACGTCGAGATTTTCTCGTCGGATGCCAAGGTGCGATGCAGCAAGTGCAGGTTAGAGGTATTTACCGATACGAACTTGTGCATTCGTTGGTGTGCCCACGCTAAAGAGTGTTGGGGTACTGAACTCTACGAGCGGTTTAAAAACGATGACACATCAGGCAATAACAGAGGCACTCAATAGATGGTGTTAGCACCTGCAAAGCGGGTACAAATCTTAATAAAAGCAAAAACTTAAGTCAAACCCTCCGCAACCTTCTCCTATGCCAATCGATCATCGAACTGAGTCTATACCTGGAATTCCAGCAGCCACCATTACAACCCCCACCAATAACATGCGGGTTGAAAACTCAGAATTTGTTAAAGGAACGGCCCATAACACTGAGGGAGAACAATATTATCTGTGGCTTGTATTATACGATTACAACGCGAACCGCCACTACCCACAAGATGGCCCCGTAGCGGTCTCCTCCGACGGTCAATGGGGGATGAATGCTTCTTTTGAGAGCATCGGAAGGTATGATATCACAGCAGTCGCTGCAGACCAAAACGCCAACGAGATTCTCTTACAGTACCAAACCGCCAGTCAGTCGAGAGCTGATTATCCTGGGTTGCCTGCCCTTCCCCCAGGATGCATAACGCTGGCTTTAGTCACAGTTTCGAGAAGAGAGGGCAACGGGTGCTAGTAAAATCGCCAATCGAGAGACCGTTACTAAGAACTGTACGTTTGCATACGCTTCCTGCACATCCTGGTCATTACACTGCAGGTAAACGGCTGTTATATTGATGTTAGGATGTCCGAGCACCTGTAGCAGGTGCAGTGCTTATGTCGGTAAGCACGGTCATCGTAGGATAAACTCCCGGTTCTTGAAACTAGCGAAATAGGACAGACCGAACTAGGACGGCAAAGCACGGTTTGCCGGCGCGTTTGCTAACCTCACCTCAGCGAGGCGGGAGTCATGTAGTTGTAGAGACCCTCTGCGGGGATGCGCTGGCGCGTATTCTCATTTACATTCTGAATGCTCTCTTTTGGAGAGAAGATCACTTACGGATGTCATTAAATACGCAACGGTCATACGTCAAAAACTTGTAGTCTGAGCGCCATTATATTAGCGTTGAACCTTTGATCAGGTCAGGGGCCAAATGGATCTTCTAAGCTTTGCACTATTAGCCTTCTCTTCAATTTTCATCCTCATTGATCCCATCACAGTAACGATCTTCTTCGTATCGTTGATAAAAGACGTTAATCGCGTGCACCAGCGAAAGATAGCCCGTGATGCGTCTATTTATGCGCTCGCGATTTTGCTTGTCTTTGCTATCGGAGGTTACGGGATTCTTCAACTTTTTGGCATCACGCTTGCCGCTCTTCGAATCGGAGGGGGGGTCCTCCTCTTCTTGATCGGAATTGAGATGGTCTACGCGCGTGTGTCCTACACAAAGCAACCTATCCCACAGAGCGCAGAGGCTTACGCGGAGGATGTAGCGGTGACACCCCTGGCCATTCCGATCATAGCTGGTCCAGGGGCAATAACGACGGTCATAGTCCTCATGGGGGACGCAGCAGGACAGGGCTGGTCTGCGATTGCAATTGTTTTTGCGGCCATTTTTGTCGTAATAGGCGTCGTTTACTGTGCGATGATCTATTCCTACGTCATTACGAGAGGGATCCGCGAAAAAGAGCTTAAAGTAGTCAACCGTGTGCTTGGGCTCCTTCTCCTCGCAATTGGAGTGCAGTTCATCATTACTGGCATTAAAGCAGCGTTTATTTAGAGGGGCTCCTCAGAACATGAAGAATAGGGAAAATGAACTGCTTACAGAAGTTGATAATAAACGCCTTATCTACCGGTATGTCTCGACAATGTTGCAGTTTAGGGTTCGGAGGGGGTGATGAGTGGACTTCGATATCAATATTGAAGCTCACGACCTGCTATGGCGACTTATGGAGCCTGCGGTTAAAAAGCTCTATACTGAAAGTTTCGGCGCAAGAAAGTCGCAGATTATTGCGACTGAGGTGGCTAACCTTGTCAAATCTGGGCTCGTCTTTGAAAAGGACAATCAATACGAGCTTACACCTAAAGGACACAAACTCTACACCTTGTTGGCGAAAAAGAAAGGTTGTTGTCAACCTATGTTATAGCTAAGAAGCAATTACGATTGCGAGCCGTGGTGTGGTCTAGGAGCCAGTAATCAAGCACGACCTGTCATTCGTGTCACAGGATTATTAAAATGCGCTAAATGGGGGCCCTCTTGAATGGTTGAAAAACCCAAAGGCAAACTATCGTTCCTAAATGAATTCCTGACGCTCTGGATCTTTCTTGCGATGCTCATAGGGCTAGCGATAGGGTACTTTGTCCCAGGCGTCCCAGACGCGCTCAACCAATTATCCGTAGGCACGACTTCAATCCCCATCGCCATCGGGCTCATCGTAATGATGTATCCACCACTGGCCAAGGTTCGCTACGAGGAGTTGGGGAAGGTCTTTCGGGATACCAAAGTCTTAGGTCTGGGCCTTGTGTTCAACTGGATCATCGCCCCCCTCTTGATGTTCGCTCTCGCGGTCATCTTTATGCGCAATTATCCTGAGTACTTCGTAGGGCTCATTCTCATCGGCATCTCGCCTTGCATTGCAATGGTCATCGTCTGGATCAACCTCGCTGGCGGCGACAATGAGTACGCGGCCGCCTTGGTCGCCCTGAACTCCATATTGCAGATTCTGTTCTACTCAGTCTACGCCTATTTCCTCATCACAATACTGCCTCAGTGGCTTGGCATAACTCAAGTGGCGACCGTTGTGAACATATCCATTGTCGAGATCGCGAAGACCGTGGCAATCTATCTTGGCATCCCATTCGTTGCAGGGATTGTTACCCGATACGTTGGGTTGAAACTCAAAGGGCGGGAATGGTACGAAACGCGTTTCGT
>DASVJT010000127.1:0-2346 GCA_036385775.1 archaeon | reverse complement strand
TTCAGAAACTGTTCGGCACGCTCGGTGGGCAGAGTCAGGTATCCAACCCTATGCTTCTCGTCGCGGGCATCATCGAGTTTGTCGGAGGCGGCCTCGTGGCCATAGGACTTTGGACGAGCTATGCTGCCTTCATTGCAAGTGGTGAGATGGCAGTTGCTTACTTCATAGCACACGCCGCCAAGGGGTTTTGGCCAATCCTCAACAAAGGCGAGCTCGCTGTCCTGTACGGCTTCGTCTTTCTCTATATCGCATCCAGGGGGTCTGGGACCCTGAGTGTCGAGGCAGTGTCCAAAAAGAAAAAACGTGCTTGACCACTTGGGATCTACTTCAAAGAAGCAGCCACCTGCCCACAGGTGCGATTTCCAAAAGAAAGGACATTAAAATGAAATTTCTGGTCGAGCTTGACCATATCAAGACAGGCCAGCCGTTTACCGAAGACATCGCTCGCTCCTTCATCGAAGGCATTATTTTCCCGACAATCGCCAAGGCCGAACAGCTTGTTGAACAAGGTTTCATCGTGGCAGGCGGGCCAGTAGCAGGACGCATTGCAATCCGCTTCATCGCGAATGTGGAGACTACCCAGCAGCTTGACCAGCTCGTTTCCAGCCTTCCCTTGTGGAGGGTTGCTGACACACGAGTGACACCGCTGATCGATTTCAGCGAACGTCGCGCCCACATCCAGGCACTTCTTGAAAGCTTGACGAAACGATGACGCCTGATAAAACGCTCCCACCGTAGTTCCCACCAAGCGGGGCCACGGCTGAGCTGAGGTGTCAGGCGACTTTAGCCTACGAAGTCTCCGGAACGGAATACGTCTGGCAACTTACGGCTACGTGCCTCGCGACTCGCCCGATAAGTGAATGTATCGTGCTTTGAGGAGGGGAGTGGACCTGCGGGTTATCTTGGAAACGATCCCCGCCGACTGCTTCGCCACAGTTAAAAAGAATCCGAATGATACCTTCGGGTAATTGCTCAAGCGCGATCCGTTTGCCGTTAAAAATCATTGCAACATAACGACGATATAATTATATTGTAGTTATGAACCACCTGGCGTTTGAGTGGGATGATGGAAGAATACACTGAACAAGCGAAAGCATCGGATATCTTTCGAGGAGGCATTAACGGTATTTGCAGATGATAATGCGCTATTGCTCCCAGATCCAGAACATTCAACCGAAGAGGATAGGTTCATACTGATGGGTTTTTCTGCTTCCTTGCGGATCCTTGTGGTTCGTCACTGTTACCGGCGTAGCGAAGAGGTTCTACGAATCATTTCGGCACGCAAAGCGACCAAGCTCGAACGCGCCGACTACACCAAGAGGTGGAAAAAATGAGAAAAGAGTACGATTTTTCAAAGGCGACGAAGAACCCTTATGCGAAGTTTTTCAAAAAACAGGTAACGATTCGTTTGGATGAGGCCACCATCAAATATTTCAAGAAAATGGCTGATGAGTTGGGAATGCCTTATCAAACCATTATCAACCTGTATCTCCGTGATTGTGCTGCGACAGCGCGACGTCTATCCATAAATTGGAAACCAGCTGCTTAAAAATGCGGCTCACAGCAGGTTGGGCGCACGAAAATGAATCGGAATGATACCTTCGGGTTATCGTGCCGGAGGAGCATTTGGAGGTGGATCTAAGGTCTATACCTTCGGGTTGGTAATTTTCGTGGGAAGGGAATCCGCCAGAGACGGGGTTGCTCTCGGTCGAGCTAGGTAGCCGCCGCCTAATATGGGTACTATACAGTTGCTGTATATGCACTGTTATTCATGCTGCTGTCTAATCAACTGTTAGGCATATTTAAAAAGGAGAGAACAATATGACTACTGAACAAAACAGCAAGAGTTTTGGATGTAGTTTGTTGAAAGGTATCGCTACAATAGTTTATACCTATAAAATTCATTATTCTTCTCAACGAGGAGTAAGAGCGGAGGATAAACGCATTCCTTCTGAAATAAACTGCAAAAATGCTAATGATTGTGGTGTCTTGGACAATAAAGGCAATTATAATTGGGAAAAATGTGTTCACCCGGATTTGAAAAAATAATAATTGTTAGGTTTTGATGAAAATGCCTAACTACGGCTTGAAGCTGGCGGCCCGCGCTAAATAAGGTTTGGGCGTCCGCAGCTTAAGCCGGGCGTTAGGCATGCAAGCGCCTGGTGGGAATCGCTTGAAATGAATCCGAATGATACCTTCGGGTTATTGTACCGGAGGCATATTCGGGGGTGGATCTCAGGCCAATACCTTCGGTTTGGTAATTGGAAGGCCTGATGATAGGGAGTTGTGAAACGCAGATGTTCCCTGTATGATCTTACCAGTAAGATCATACAGGGGGGTACTCGC
>DASVJT010000126.1:0-5158 GCA_036385775.1 archaeon | reverse complement strand
ACAGCATTTAAGATTGAACAGCACAAAAGATAGTGGAATTATGTTTGAAATCGAAGGAATTTTGGGAAGACAAGTGCTCGATTCGCGCGGAAATCCTACGGTGGAGGTAGAAGTTCTCACGGGTTGTGGTTTCGGCAGGGCTATTGTGCCTTCTGGTGCATCTACTGGTTCGAACGAAGCGCTAGAGCTGCGCGACCACGAAACTGAATTCGGTGGAAAAACCGTGTTGCGTGCGGTAAGCAACGTTAACGAAATTATCGAAGAAGAACTCATCGGGATGGACGTACGTGCGCAGCGACTTATAGATCAATCCATGATCGATCTCGATGGAACCCCGAATAAGTCTAATCTGGGAGCAAATGCAATCCTAGGCGTGTCAATGGCAGTAGCTCGTGCGGCTGCAAATTCAGTCAATATGCACCTTTATGAATACTTGGGCGGCCCAAATGCGTGCAGGTTGCCTGTTCCATTAATGAACGTGATTAACGGGGGGGCACATGCAGGCAACGCGCTGTCGATTCAAGAATTTTTTGTGATCCCCGTAGGAGCAGAAACGTTTTCTGAAGCCCTCAGAATGGGCGTTGAGACCTATCACGAGCTTAAAATGGTTTTAAAGGAGCTATATGGACAAGGAGCGACGAATGTAGGAGACGAGGGGGGATTCGCCCCACCGCTTCATTCATCTTCTGAGGCGCTTGACGCCATTACGACTGCCATCGACAGGGCAGGTTATGTTCAGGAGATGCGGCTTGGCGTCGATTGTGCTGCATCTGAGTTCTATGAAGACGCCACAAAAACGTATTCCGTAGACGGCAACCGACTATCTCCTACTGAACTGTGCGATTACTATGAGGATTTAATCGACCGATACCCTGTAATACTTATCGAGGATCCACTCAGCGAGGACGCTTTTGACGACTTTGCCCAGCTGACGTCGCGACTCCGCGGAACGACCATTGTGGGAGATGATTTGTTCGTAACGAACGTGGAACGACTCTCTCGAGGTATACATCTCGGAGCGGCAAATGCGTTGCTCTTGAAGTTAAACCAAATTGGTACAATGTCTGAAGCTTTCGATGCCGCTACGCTCGCCTTTCGCAACGGATATTCAGTTGTGGTAAGCCACCGATCAGGTGAGACCGAGGATACGACGATTGCCGACGTTTCAGTAGCGCTGGGCTCTGATTTCATAAAAACAGGCGCGCCAGCCCGGAGCGATCGCAACGCGAAATACAACCAGCTCTTGAGGATCGAAGAATCCCTCGGACATACTGCGTTTTACCAAGGCCGCCATATGCAGTTCTAAGCACTCGCTACAAAACGGAGTTTTAATAGAGTGAACATTCAAGCAAGGGCGAAATAAGTACGAACAGGACTCTTTTAGCCGCTATTGATTCAAAACTCCGATTTCAAACGAGGATTTAGGAAAAGAGTAGCCGCGCCTCGCGAGTTTAGACTGATATTAGCGATGAGCTTTTGATGCTCTGACCCCCATAATGAAATAAATGTTGAGTGCTCTGCTGCATCTACTTGTAATACAACTTGCAGAAAAGTTCCGAACGCCCAACGTGCGTAGATGTGTTGCATCTCTATCTGCTAGGTGTTTCAAAGCTTCTTTCTGCCTCTATCTTAACTGGACGCGTCAAACTAGTCTAACAATTCTGTCTCGCAAAGACAGGACTTCCGCTTTATCAGACATCCTGCAGAAGCAATTTATTCCAACTTACAAATATTGTTTTAAGGTAATGTTCCAAAGCAGCGGTTTGGCCGGTCGAGAAGCTCATAGTAATTATTGACAGTAGTGATGCGTCAAGCAGGACGAAAACGTTAGATATTGATAAAAGAATACGCTGTTACACTCAGTTGTACGTGCACCGACGTTCTGAGAGTCGCTTGAATGATAAACAGGATTATACGTTCACATATTCGAGCATAAGAAACCTATGAACAAATTAGAGCGGATATCGACGCCTAAAGATCGCAGAGATTTAGACCTGCTGTGGGCGCAGAAGTACCGTCCACAATCGTTTGAGGAGATGGTGAGCCAACCTGTTGTTAAGATTCAACTAGAGCAAATCGTTAGAAGCAAGAACTTACCCAATCTGCTCTTCAACGGCTCGGCTGGAACAGGTAAGAGTTCAGCAGCTGAAGTCGTGGCACGAGAACTTTTCGGCGACGTTTGGGAAGGCAACTTCACAGAGCTCAATGCGTCGGACATATTTGAACAGGGCAAGAAGTACCTTGAGGCATCACGCAGTTTGGCGCGTTTTTACGACGCGCGAAGGGGGGTTCTCGATAATTTTAAACTGATTATGAATCGGCTTGCAGGTATCGCTCCGCTAGCCACCTCTTACCGAATTCTGTTTATCAACGACGCTGACGCTTTGACGCTGGACGCTCAGCAAGCGCTGCGAAGGACAATTGAGCATTACAGTCGAACATGTAAATTTATCTTAGCCACCGAACGACCGTCGCGAATCATTGTGCCCATCAGATCGCGTTGTTTGCCGATGCACTTCACACAGCTCCCCGTAGACATTATGCTCACCTTTCTGAAGCAAATCGCAGATAAGGAAGGTTTCACATTGTCTGATGAACTACTTCTTTTTGTTGCGCGTCATGGCGGCGGCAATCTTCGCAAAGCGCTCACACTACTCCAGATTGTAGCGGAAAACAGTTCATCTGGTGCGAATTCGGTCGAGTTAGACGCCCTTGTAGCACGCATGAACCCTTCAGGGATTTCCGAGCTGGTTCAACTCTCATTACAAAAAGATGCTTTAAAGGCCAGGCAGGTGCTTGATCGTCTCCTGCTCGAAACTGGGCTTAGCGGCAGTGAAATCCTCACCTTAGTGCGCTCTCACATTCGCACGATGTCGCTGCCCGATGACGTGCTCGCGAAGCTCTTAGTAGCCGTAGGTAACGCAGATTACGCACGCCTCCAAGGGCTCAACGAGAGAATTCAGCTCGAGGCGTTTATCTATAACATCGGTTATGAAGTGACGCAGGTTACGACTATTTCGAATTGACGCAATTGACTTTCGCAAGCGCTTTGTCGCGGTCGGGCACGCCGACAAATTCCACTTTATTATCGATTAGCGTGGTTGGAACGCTTCGGATTTTAAACTGACTAATTATCTTCAGACCCTCGGGCGAGTATGCCTCAATGTTTTTGTAGTCAAAATCGCAGCTCTGCTGCAGTTGCTCCCAAAAACTTTTCGCCATCGGGCAGACCGGGCAACCCTTGTGAGTAAGCAACAATACTTCCGTCATTTTATACTCCCTGTCTTTACATCCCACTCTTAGAATATGAAACTTTCATCAACGAGGCGAAATGGCTCGAAGGGGGTGATTAGTCTTTTTGGTCAACCACTCGTTTGATCGCGTTAAGTACGTGGGCGTTTTCTGCTTTTTTCCGGACAGCAACCCGGATATAGTCGTGTCCTGTCAATCTAAACGAATTACAATCTCGAATCAGATAGCCATAACGTTTCATTCTCAAGGCAAATTCACTCGAGGTGAGAGAGGTCCCTGAAACATTTACCATCACGAAATTTACGTCACTTTCAAGTGGCTCAAGGCCAGGTATCTTTGCTAGTTCCTGTGTTAACCACCGTCGCTGGGCGGCGATTTTGGTTCGCGATGACTCAAGATAAGACTCACAGTCCTTCAGTAAAGCGATAGTTAACGCCTCTGCAATCGAGTTGAGGTTCCACGGAAGTCTTATGGCGTTTAACACTTGCGCTAAAGCAGGGTTAGATACGCCGTAGCCTGCGCGGATCCCGGGAATTGAGAAAGATTTAGTTAGTGATCGAAGGATGAAGATGTCGTCGAGATTTGATTGGACGATGCTCTGCCGCGGGTCTGACAGTTCTATAAAGACTTCGTCAACGAACAAGAACGTCTGAGTCGCACGACATTGCGCGGCAACTTCGGTAATCGTTTCCCTTGTAAGGAGTTTCCCTGTCGGATTATTAGGATTGCACAAGAAGACCATTTTTATGTGCTCGTCTGCTAGGGCGCAGAAAAGGTCTCGCTTGAACTCGCGCTCATTCCACAAAGGTACGAACACAGGCTCAGCTCCGCTTAAACGGCACGCGAGCTCGTACTCACTAAAAGTGGGAGCTGGAATGATCACCTTGTCGCCTTTTTCAAGAAGCGCCTGCGCACAAAGCCGGATCAATTCTACAGATCCGTTTCCAGGCACAATCGCGTCAGAGGAGATCGAGAGATACGCGCCAACAGCCTCTCGAAACCTCTTGTAAGACTGTTCAGGATACTCATAAGCTGCCTTTGTCGCTTGCTTCATCGCGGATTTGATCCGCGGGTAGAGGTATGGGTTGAAATTAGCACTAAAATCGAGCGCGTCCGGCATTGTCTCTGAGGCTTCAATGATCCTGCCGCCGTGTTCGCAGGGCGTTACACGTTTCAGGTCGTCTCGTACCGTGACTCGCATAGTTGAGATACAGTTACACTCGGGATTGCGTAAGTAACGGCATGAGCTTTTTGCCAAAAAGGGTATTCAGCCGACCCCGATGAGCTGATTTTTCGTCATAGTGCTTTGTGTCATCTGCGGCAACTCCTGGCCCGCAGACTGCTATCGGAACGTCAGTCGTCATGTGATCATGCGTGACACATGAGGTTCCGTGATCGGTGAGCAGCGCGAATCGGGTTTGTTCGCTATCGGTGCGTTCGAGCAAATAACCAATCATCGAGTCAATTTTCTCAATTGTAATCAGCTTTCCTTCGACGTTTCCATCGTGACTGGCTTCATCGGTTCCTTCGACGTGAATTAGAACAATGTCGTAATCATCCAGGTTTTCGAGCGCCTTTTTGCCTTTTGCCAATGCGTCCGTATCATATTCACCGGTTGCGCCAGGCACGTCTACGATGTCCATGCCAGAATACTTGCATACGCCCTTTATGACTGGCGCTGCCGCAACACACAGACCTTTGCCATACTTTGCCATAGTTGGGTTCAACTGACGTATCTGTCCTACTGCCCAAGGCATTATGACATTAGCGGGTGGCTTTTGCTCAGCCATGCGCTGCATGTTAAGTGGATGATCTTTCAAGACGTCAAAGGTTTTTGACATAAACTCGTTAATCGTTTCTGTCGTATGTCGGGCTTTGGCGCTTTCGACCAACGGCCTCGCCCAGA
>DASVJT010000125.1:0-13658 GCA_036385775.1 archaeon | reverse complement strand
TGCTTTGCTTGCCTGTGCTCTGTGCCACAGCGGGACTACCAACGTCTTTTCAAGTGAACTGAGCTCAATGCTCATGATTCATTGAGAGGTGGAAAAGATGTGATAAAGCTTTTGTTAGCGCGCAGGATGAACGGATAAGTCACTGCTGCCTGAGCACGTCTATGATGTTTTATACAATGCTGGGAAGGGGTAAGGTTTGTCTTGTAACTTTTAGCCACTTTAAAGCTAAGGTCACGCCTAAGAAATGATTGGAAACCCGATCTGAGGCTAGAAGTGACAGATCCCTAACTTATGGTGCCTTTTTTATCGCTTCTATCGCCTTTCCAGAGATTTCGGGAAGATCAGCTGCGGAAATGAGGGGCGTGAACTCTGGATATGAGTCTAATTTCTTTGACACAAAGAGCCCGGTTCTGTCATTAGTGCCTTATCCAGATCGGCCACCATAAAGACATTGCGCGTGCCGGCCACTGTATATGCCGCTTGGGGCTTGAAACGGCTCATCATATATCCTATGATTTTTCCCAGGCCCTCCATCTTCGAAATCTATGCGATTTCCTACTTCGGCAGGAACCTCAAAATATATCAAATAAAGCTTAGTTGATCACCTCTAATAGAGTTCAACGTTCAAGAATAAGTCCTTTCCACCCAGATTTTCCGCTATTTCGCTTTGACTAAAAACGTGATAGCAGCTTTGATTCCGGGCTTTCCGCGGAAAAAAAGCATTTCGCACACGGTTCCTGGCCAATGTGTGTAAGTACCAACGCTACAAAGACTTGCAAAAAATCTTAAGGAGAATTAAAATGCCACAAGGAAGAGTAGTACATTTCGAGCTGCCTGCCGATGACCCGAAGCGGGCGATAGCGTTTTACGAGAAGGTGTTTGGCTGGACCATCACGAAGTGGGATGCGCCTACGGACTATTGGCTAGTCACTACAGGGCCCGATGACGAACCGGGAATCAACGGTGCGATAATACCGCGCGTGATGGCTGAGCAAGTGACGACGAATACCGTTAGCGTTGCGTCAGCCGAAGAGTTCACGAAAAAGATCGTTGAAGCTGGCGGGACCGTTATAATGCCAAAAATGGCGGTCGCAGGTCAGGGTTATCTCGCCTACTGCACGGACACAGAAGGGAACGTTTTTGGCGTTATGGAGATGGACCCGTCAGCAAAATAGGATTGGCTGACCCACGTAGAAAGGAGAGATGAAAAGTGAAAAAATATTTGCTCTTTATTGCAGTTGTCCTCGTGGCTGCGCCTCTGCTGGTTGCCGGGTGCACCTCAACGTCGAGTCCTAGTCCAAGCCCGAGCACTGCGACGGTGAGCACCGCTACAACTGCAGCTACGTCGAACGCGACCACAAGCATTGCAACGTCAAGCCCAAATCCGAGCACTAGTGCCGCGTCACAAACAGTCGTGATACAAGGGTTTTCGTTCCAGCCCGCGTCGATAACGATCCAAACGGGAGCAAGCGTCACCTGGCGAAACGACGACTCCGTGTCGCACCAAATAGTCTCCAACACCAACGCGTTCAGTTCACCTATTCTGAACGCAGGAGGGGGCTACACGCATGTGTTCGATCAAGCAGGGACTTATTCGTATCATTGCGGGATTCACCCCTATATGACGGGGACCATTACAGTGCAACAATAGGAAGATTCAGACAACAGCCTTTCGTGATCCGTAGATTGTGCGGGAATCAATGGAATGGGTACGGAGAAACCCGTTATCAGATTATCATTTGGAGTTGATAAAAACAATACCAAAAGCTCGTCGCGCGCGATAAGAATTAAACTCGTCGCCCGCACAATCGGTGGATTATAGTGACTTTCGCTCTTAGGCAGGCCCTTGCAGCTATGACGTAAATCCGCTATTAGCACACTTTCATCGTTATAGGCGCTGGTTCTCGTGAACTGTAAAGGGATCGCGCTAAATGGAGGGTGAATTTCAGATCACTGAACGATTTCTTTTTTTTTCATCGTCGTGGTCAATACCAAACCACGTGTGGTTGATACTAGCCTGAGTAACTCCGTACCAAAATGCCATGGGCCAAACTTACAACCATGTCATCATGCGCACCTAACTGGGCCCACTGATTTCATTTTTGTGAACGCTGACGCTATCGTTTAAAAGAAGATGTAATTTTTACTCACTCACTAGAACAGAACGAAAAAACATCAAGACGATAAGTACGGCTCCGCCAGGATTCGTCTCCCACACAAACCACGGCAGAGCTGTGCGCCACCTATGTATAAATGGAGGCAAGGAAAGCAAAGACGTCACTTTTAATAATACCTTAGGACTCGCTTAGTTATCTAACTAAAAAAGGGGGACACAAGCGAGATCAATGACCGAACATCACGCCGACGGTATAACCAAGAAAATATCGACACAAAAACGTTTATTTAAGCAAAAAAAGAAGCGCAAAAACCGAAAAACGTTATCAAGTTTGCCAGCGATACACCTAGCAATGAACGAAGCGCAAGAGAGCGTTATGGATTTAAACGCCTGGGGACTCCACACGGAAGCCGCTCGCGAACTATATGCTGCTCTTAACCGAATTAGATACCTATATGGCAACGTGCTCACGTGTGCACACATAACGCAAGCTGTCACGCGCAGCAATCAAGAAATTGAGCAAGTTCTTAGCGAGCTAGAAAGCGCAGGTTTGATAGTGTATAATAGAGCCGATGATGAGGTTCAAATCATTGTTTAGAGTTAGATGCGGGTTCAAAGATGACAATAGTTGAGTGGAATTTGTTCGCAGAGGGCATTTGTGATGAAAAAGACTTACTCACCTTAGAGCTTCCGGGAGTTGAAAACCTTATCATTTACGTCAAAGGCCAGTGTAAAATCTGCAAGCAAACGGCGTGGATCAAACAGATGAAAAACGGGGCAAATGTTTGTAACCAATGCATACCATGAGGAGATGCTCGTGGTGTCCCTAAAATCACCAACATAGGCGTGGGAGGTCAAGAGATCCAATAGTGATAAGAAATCACTCTTAAACCGATTGAATTCTAATTGTGTTTAGAACTAACAAGAAATTCGCGACTAAAAGAGAAATGGCTTCTTCTGGTCGCAGATCGCTTCGACACAACAATATCGCTTCATTGCTGCTACTGCTTCCGATTGGGGTTCTATACCCTTCGCATGATTTCCTGTCCTATATCGTTGGGACTCATTTCGCGCACCTCACTTACGATCCATCGGCAGAACGAGAATTAGTCGCTGAACATATTTTTGGTCTCTTCGGTAGCAATTGCTTATCCAAAAGTCCCATCCGCGAAGTAGTCCACTCGAACAGGGAGAATTTTTTAATGTATTGTCACGCATTGCAACAGCATCTCAGACAACTTGATCAGTGTGCCAGAGATTACAAGTGGGCTTAGATCTTGCATTTTAAGACTTAGGGGAAAAGCGAAAATTCAAGCGTTTGTGAACGCCTCCACTGAGTGTCATGAAAAAAAAGGTCGCAGCTATCCTCGTGCTGGTTATGGTTGCTCGTTGTCTATAGCCGGGTGTACGGTCGGTCTCCCTAGCTCGTCATATCGTCGCCTATACCTATACCAACAAAAACACCCAGTACTTTAACTCAAGTAACCTCAGCGGACCCAAATCTTACTACGTTTGCAAGCTTGTTGAAAAAAGCTAACCTCACGGACGTACTGAATGGACCCGAAACTTTTACTGTCTTTGCACCAGATAACGTCGCTTTTTCCCAAGTCGACACATCTACTCTTGCAAGTTGGCAAAACAACACAACTGAATTAAAAAGTGTGCTTTGGTATCATATCATCCCAAAGAAGATTCCTTCAAACGAATTAACGGGCATTGGAACGCTTATGACAGTGAACGGACAAATATTGCCATACTACGTTACCGGTACTACAATTAGAGTCGATAATGCCACAGTAACTCAAGGGGATATCAACGCGGCCAATGGAGTGATTCACAAAGTCAACAGCGTTCTTGCGTCATCTTCTAATACGTGACTCCGCTAAGAAAAGTGACGTGAAAAACTAAAAAAAGTCGTAGCTATTATTTCGTTCGCTCCATTCGTTGGCACTATTGCCGGTTCGCAGCTTCAATCACCAAAGAAAAGCCGACCACTTCGCCAAGACAGTGACAAAGTGCGACGCTTTTTTAGGGAAGTGCCTCGCAACATGTAAAAACGTGTCTTCAATTAATGAAGCCGATGTCAAGGAAGGTTAATCGAACAAGCGAGGCATCTGAGATTACGCATCAAAACGGCCTAAAATCAAACCGAAAGAATAGCGTCTTTAAGTGACGCACGCGTGTTTTTTTAGATGTTTGCCTCTGGCAGTGGATTATAAACCCTTGCTCCAAGTTCGTTATCTAACATAAACAAGGCAGCAGGATTGTCAGCCACCATCTTTAAGCGCCTAACGATACCCGTGAAATTAGATTCCTCCTCTATCTGCTCATTCACATACCAATCAAGGAAGCTTGAGGCTGCGTAGTTTTTTTCCTCTTCAGCAATCGTTTTTAAATCGTAAATTCTACCGGTGACAATTTTTTCGTGGTTTAGCGCTGTCTCACAAGCATTTAACACGGAACTAAACTCTGCTTGTGGATCTTGAAACCCAGAAATCTTCAAATTGCCCTCCATTTCAGCGACAAAGTTAAAAAACTTCATCGCGTGATCAACCTCTTCGCGATATTGCACGCGCAAGAAATGTGAAAAACCAGGCAGATCGACTGAAGCACAATACGCAGCCATGGACAAATAAATGTGGGCTGAATAGAATTCGAAAGTAATTTGCTCGTTAATAACTTGATTCAATTTTGTAGATATCATTTTCTTACCTCTTAAGATATTGTTTTACTAATTAGTGTACTAAGTCAAAAAATCTCTTATGGACTTTATCGAGCATCTTAATAAAACGCAACCGCATAAATAGATCCTGGAACCAAAGCACCATTTTGTTTAGTACCCTACCCCGACCATTTACAGCTTAATTACACTTGGCACGATAAAAGACCGTTCCCCATTGCAACGCTAAGCACCAAAAGAAAAACGCTAACAACTGCAATGGATATCAAACGCCGCTTCATGCATAAGTGTATCTCTAGAGTTCTTTAACTACTTTTTTCAATCGGCAACTTTGTAAGTGGCAGCAGCTATAAGACTCTTCGAGTTCATGTATATATTGTGAAGAAAGACAAGGCAAAATTGGCATATCTCGAGAAAATGGTTGGCCCTCTGGGGCTCGAGATGATTGAACGACTTCCAAACAATGGGTTAACGGATCAACAAATAGCACAAGAAACTGGGTCTGAATTAAACATTGTGAGGCGAACGCTATTCACGCTGTACGAGCATCATCTCGCTTCCTATGTACTTGAGCGCGACAAAGAAACCGGGTGGATGCTGTATCGATGGAACGTGGACTTTGCGGATATTGAGCGTCGGCTTGATGATGATGCGCTCAAGCTGCTCTCTACGCTCGAGAGATGGTTAGATAGCGAGCTGAACACCATCTATTACACGTGTGATAACCATTGCAGTCGCTTCACGTTTGACATGGCGAGTGGTAACGCGTGTGGATACGAATTTGTGTGTCCCGTGTGCAAGGAAAACCTTCACCATGACGATACGTCCAAGCTTGTCGATACTATACAAGGAAAGATTAACGAATTGAAGACCAACGTTAAATCCATCTTCTATCCAGAGAATCTATCGATGTTTGAACTTGCCCAAACAGAACAAGAATAGACGCCTCGTCGCGAGCTCAACGCTCTCTATCAACTCTTCCCGCGGGATTTTGTTATATATGCGACAACGCCTGATAGAACGGTCCCGATGCAGATGGATTTTCCATGAAGCCCAACATCTAAAGTAGCAAGAGCACCTAGGTTCGTGGAAAGTCGGTTCTGCATCTTATGCGGGTTTTGGATTTTACTGATTTAGCGCTGCTGAAACATGAGTTACTTGAGGTTCATGGCCGCAAAAACCAGAGCCAAGCTAACCCCAATAACAAAATAAATTTGTTATAAAGGCTCAAATAGCTATATGCTATACTACTTATTGCCTCGGTCTACAATTGCTAAGGCTGTTAACCACTCCAATTGAATAAACGGTCGATGCTTGGGCCAAAATGAGTCCATGTGACTATTTTAGATTTTGTGGAGCGGTTAACAGCCTTGGTTACTTCTTATGCTTTTTTCAGCAGCTCAAACTAATCACATCGTCCCCGAATATGAGCCCGAATAGCCCTCCAAAATATAACTGACGGAGCGTTTAGGAGCTTCAAAAATTGCCTAAAAGGTTTTAGCGCTCGCTTTGAAACATTAGATTTATGGCGAGGTGATGGCGCATCCTATGCGTACGCTCTCAGATATGACCGCTGGTCGAAGAAGATGGCATTTAGCTTTTAACGCTCCGCAATCGGTCCATTTCCGGAAGTCTGCATAACCCACTTCTAATCGCCCTCCCCTAAAGCAGTTTGCGAAATGGTTTCAGTCGTTACATACGCTTCAAATAGCAGCTACTTGCAGCCAAAGATGGCACGAAACAAATTCAGTTTCCCGTGAAGATGCCAAGATCTATTGCGTTTCCCATCGCCGAATATCCTTCCGCGTTAGGATGTAAACCATCTGACATTACGAGCAATGGATTTGAATGTCCTGGATTAGCTGGGTTATCTATGACTGCGTAAAAATCAATGAGGTCGTATCCTTTCGAATTAGCGTACTCAGCTATCCACCCGTTTAGAATATCTCGTTGCTCGAGAGAGTAATTGTCGGGTGGAACGGTACACAAGACAGGGACCGCGCCATGGGATTCGACTTGACTGCACATCTCGCGGATGTTCGCCTGTATTGTTGCCAGCGGTACGTCGCCATTCGCCAGATCATTAGTACCCCCCATTATGATAACGAAATGGGGATTTAAAGCAAGCGCCTGATCGATGCGGACGAGCATATCTGCCGTTTTATTCCCGCCAAGTCCTTGATTAACGACCTGCCAATCCCCGCCAAGCCTTGCTTTGAGATGGGTCGGCCAATTGTCAGGATCGGCCAATCCTTTCGTTATTGAATCCCCAACACAGACTATGCTGTGTGCGTACAGCGCTTGCGATGATGAAGACGCTGAAGTAGTGGTTGTATTCCCACCAATTGGGATGTGCAGTGCCCCTCCGACTACTGCAACGAGAATGAGAAAGAAAATGAGCAAAACCACCCCCTTGAAGGCCGGTTTGCTTGTAAGCCGCAATTTGGACGAACGGCGGTTGCCTAGGCCCTGACTTCGGTCTGACGCATCGCGAAGACTAGTTTTTGTCTGTCGCTGGGGGCGCTGATTGGCTCGTTTTGATGGAGAAAGCAAGGAGCTTGTGAGTAAAAACCCACAACTTGTGCAAAATCTAGTATCTCTTTGAAGAAGTGCGCCACAGAACTTACAAGGCATCTTTTCACCCATCATTGTCACTTTCATTAGGAGAACTTTATAAGAGTTCCTATTTCCTAAAAAGCATCGTCCGAATTGACGTGGCCCTGAAAGCAATTAGCTAGATACAACGTGTTTAATCGTCAGCCGGCACAAATTCAGCATTCAGAGCCTCATTGGTGACACAGCGATCCGTCTGACTTGATTTTCAACTCGCTTGAAAATCAAGTGAATATTAATAGAAAACTGATGGAAAAACAACATCCTCGTCAAATACTAAGGGCATAAACCCTCCAACAATTATGCGGTCGATCCATCCTTAAAAAAAGACTTCGTTATGACAAGAGACTACTCAACGTCACTGGAAGTTTCAACTTCCTCAGAAGCTTCGACTACTTCGGCGACCGCACAGTTGCGCTTTATTTGCTTGATCTCAATTTTCACTGAATCGTTGACCTTTGTGTTTGGTACAAAGACCACAAGTCCGCTTATGCGCGCGATGCCATCTCCTTGTCTAGCAGTATCTTCGATTTTTACGTCGTATTGTGAGCCAACTTCCACGGGAGAATCATTAAAAGATCCACTGCCGTATTTGTTAAAACTACCACTACCACTGCTACTGCTACTGCCGAAACTACTCTTATTCGATCTGTACACGTTTCACCTCCTGTTCTTTCTAACAAACAATACGTTTTATGACATATAGTCTTATGCCACATAACTGCGATCCTTGGCTCACAACTTGAGCTTAAAAGTCAAATTAACAGTCGCATTCAGATTTAAACCAGATTTGCCTACCTCAAAAAAGAGACAGGAGCTGCGGTCAACGTTTTAACAGTCTTCTAATAAGTGGGGCAGACACCGTAATGGCCCCCTCCGGGCATAATTCCTGGCAACAATAACAGCGTATACACTTGCTGTAGTTAATATCCGGCACACGGGCCTTTTTAAGCTCAATGGCGTTGGGTGGGCAAGCCGTATAACATTCCCCACAGCGTTTGCAGCTGGAAACGTCGATGACAGGTTTAACGGCAATAAACCGCTTCAAGGCGTTAATGAGGAGTGGCGGAGCTCTCGAAAGCGATGCAGTTAATGTCTTCTCAAAATCCTCCATTACAAGTGGCTCGACCTGCTCCCCGTATATCGTGACCTCCTCCAAGTGATCAGGACCAACGCCCCTCTCCTTCGCCACTCTCACAGTTGGCACAGTCATAGGATCAAAGCCCGCTATCGTTACTGCAACATAGTCGAGCGCCGTGCAACTTTTGCTCGCCATAACAAGCCCGATTTTGCGCGGTTTCCCGTTAGACGGGCCCGCACCTTCCATGCCTACAATAGCATCCATAAGCGTGAGGGCGGGGGGACATGTTTCGTGGATGTCAAGCAGTAGGTCAGCAAATAGGTTTATGTCGTTAGCTGTGTGCAGATGGTACTCGGTTTTGAACAACCCAGGTATGTAACCATACAGGAGCTTAACGGCGCCCGTGAAGTACGTGAGATTATGCGTCTTAAGCTTCGGAAGCCCTATGATAACGTCCGCCTCGGTAACCGCTTTGGCCAGCGTAAGCTTCTTAAACGTCTTAGCCTTTATTGAGGCAATTTCTCGTTTAGCCTCATCGAATCGGACAATTTCACATCCTGTGTCATCAGCAACATCCCGAATTCCCGTTTTTTCCAATAATGATTTGTAAGACGCCGGGGTGCTTCCACCGCCGGGAGAGTCCCCAAGCACCGGTTTCGCTCCGAGCTCTTGGACCAGTTCGACTATCACCTTCACGATAGAGGGGTGTGTGGTAACTGCAGCTTCAGGTGACTTAGCGGACAATAAGTTTAGCTTGACTAGGACGTGATCACCGTCCGCGACGACCGACTCGAGTCCACCCAGAGGTGTTAAACACGCTTTTATAGCCTTTCTAACCTCGTGATCCTCGTAAGAGCCACACTTTTCGATTGACACATGATTTGACATCGCTTAGTTTCATTGTATCCGTCTTGACACTCAAATAGCTTCGCTCGAGTGTCAATCGCTGTTCCAAAGTAGAATATTTTTATCCGAAGAGGTTGTCCTTACGCACTTGAGACTGATTATGTGGACCAAGAAAGGAGCTAGTTTTAAGTCTTGCGAGATTGCTGACAACCCCCTTCTGCAAAAAAACGCAACAAGCGGAAACGACGTGAGAGCAAGAGATCAGCTCGAAGAAGACGTAAATTATCTCGAAAAGTTTAAAGCTATGAGTGAGCTCCAAAAAGCTATTCTTACTCAGCTGATCCCACTCGCTCCGTGTGCTATGCACTCAGCTGTTTTGCGTGAGGCCGTAGCACCTTTCTTCAAAGGTTTGAATAAGAAAGAGCAAAGGCGTGAGTTTGAAGCTGCTGTAGACCCGTTGGTTCGAGACGGACTTGTTAGATATTTCTGCTGTATGATAGATAGTTACGCCGTAAACCCGCAGCACCTAATGATTGCTCGATACTTGGCCGGAAAAACACCCAATGATTGAAGAAGAGCGTTGTTTTACCATAAAAGAAGTTGCTAAGCTCTTAGGAGTCCCAAAAAGGAGTGTTAAGCGACGTATCGAAAGTAAGAACCTCGGCGCCTGCAAGCGTTTAAGCAAACGCGGCTTCGAGCTTGTTATCCCGCAGGGCGAATTGACCCTGGAAGTTATGAGCTCCCTTCCTGATTCACGCCAGCTGAGTCTCTATGAGTTTGAAACGCTTGTGATCAAGCGCTTAGAAGCTATAGCCGCTGGACGAGACCGACGAGTTTCACTCACTTTAAAACTACTATGCGAAGAGTTTGTGCAGCTTAAATCTGAAATAGATAATTTAAACGTCAGTACGGCAGAAAATGAATTACCTTCAGCGTCACTAGATAAAGGCCGGTTATCAACAAGACACGAGATGGAGCTAGTTCGCTCACCACAGTAAAAACCCTGCTGCCAGGCGCTAAGATTCGCAAAACACGAATGATGCTATCGATTCCGACGATAACACTGCTTAAATTAGGGCGCTTAATAATGTGGATACTTATAAGCTAATTTAACCTCCAGTCGGATCAGAGCACTGAGCGTAATGGAAGTTACAGGACCTGACGCCAACGGCCATAAAGGGGGCAACGTCGTTGCTCGGTCGATAATCGGACTAATAGCTGGAGCGATTTTAGGAGCGGTGCTTGGTGCCATTTTTGGAGTGGTGGTGTACTTAATATTTGGCTGGCTGCTTTCTGGAGTAACGACCTTTTTGGGACTTAACATTCTCCAAACGCTAGCTGGGCTTTACGTAGGCAGCATAATCGGCACGCTTGTCGGAGCAATTGTAGGTCTCATCTTAGTAGGCTCAGTCAACATCGCTGAAGAATCGCCGTTCTATTCTGTGTTTGGAGCTTTTTTTGCCTGGCTGACCTATACACAGTTTGGCTTATTCTCTAGCGGCGTAGAATCGGCTGTTACCGGAGCCTCCATAGGCGTTATTGCAGGATTAATAACTGGTTTTGCGTCAGGTTTGATCAATAAGGGCAGCTTTGACAAAGTCTTTCGTGTAAGCAGCGCTGGTGTAGGGAGTGTCGTTGGTACCGCAGTCTTCGGCGTCTTCATTTTACCGCACGTGACATCGACAACAGACACAACGCTTGGTATTGCAATAGGCCTGCTCATAGGCTTCGCAGCCGGGTTAGGGACAATTGTGACCTCACGGAAGAAATCTTCACGTACGGGTTGATCGCTGATTTGCTTTTTTTAGTGAAGTTTATTGTAAAAAGAGTGCAAAGGCTGTCACAACATATGTCGAAGTGTCGGACATGTTTCGATCTTAAGTTGTGCCAAGATAGGCAATAGTCACGCTCGTGTTTAAGCTAATTTAGAAGTTAAGCGAGCCGTCCTTGATGATGAGCATGTGCCGAGTGCAGTCTTGACAGAACACATGAACTTGTCCGTCAGACAGAATACTTCTGCTTGCTGTATCTGCATTCAACACAGTGCCACATTTTTCGCAGGCTAGCGGGATTCCCTCACTTTTTTCTAATTTCATGATCTCACCCAAAGTCGTCGTATTTTTCGTCTGTATTGGCTTTTTTTTATTAAGCTTTATTGACGTGTGTTTCAAAATTAGGCACTTTAAAATCGCTTGAAGTAAATAAGGCTTCATACAGGTACCCTTTCGATGCAATGCGCTCTTTTGCGCCGCTCTCGCGATCTAAAACGCTAATCACCTTGGCTGTTCTGCAACCTAGCTGCTCAACAGCAGCTATACCTGAGAGAACCGATTCTCCACTCGTTGTCACATCCTCCACGAACGCGACAACGTCCCCTTTCCGCACACATCCCTCTACCCTACGCATTCTCCCGTGCGTTTTCTCAGACTTTCTCACAAAAAATGCGCGGATAACACCTGATTTGAGAGCGATTGCAGTACCGATCGGTATTGCACCGCTTTCCATTCCCCCGACGGCGTCGATACCTGCCAAGCGCTCAATCATCAATTCGGCTATTAAAGAGGCACCTTGAGGGTGCATCGTTACACGGCGCAAGTCGAAATAGAAATCACTAAGCGCCCCTCCTGACAGTCTATACGGGCCATCAGTAAAGCACCCGAATTTCTTGATCAGCTGTTTCAAATCTTTATATGTATCTTGCACGATTGCCACCAGTAAGGTGATTTCGAGAGGACTTTGCTTAATATATTCTCTATTTTTTAGCTGATAAGGATATAGGTCCTCGGTTACTTCGTTCCCGAGGTGTGCGTTGCAATGCGAGACTAGGATAGTTATAATAACGCTTGATTTAACCTAAATGCGCGAATGCGAGAGCACGTTGACCTTAAACTGATTGTCCCTAATTCTGTCGAGGCCCGAGTGTATCAGGTAGCACTAGCAGAATCGGCTGCGCGCGCCTCAACGATGATTGTACTGCCGACTGGGCTTGGCAAAACAGTTGTCGCGCTGCTCGTGATAGCAAAACGCCTTGAAGAGGGCGGACGGATCATATTTCTCGCACCGACAAAGCCACTTGTTGAACAGCATGCAGAGTTTCTGAGAGCACATCTGCTTGCGGAGACAACCATTTTTACTGGAGAAATTCCTCCTGAGAAGCGAAAGGAGCTTTGGAAAGAGGAACAGCAGGCGATCGTTTCAACTCCTCAGGTTATCGAAAACGATCTTAAAGCGGGGCGCATCACGCTTGCTGGTGTCAAACTAATAATCTTTGACGAAGCGCATCGAGCAGTGGGCAATTACGCGTACCGATTCATCGCGAGCAGATACGTGGAACAAGCGGATGACCCGCTGATCTTGGGCATGACCGCGTCTCCTGGCGGCACTGTGGAGAAGATAAACGAAGTCAGCGAAAGTTTGTTCATCGACAATATCGAGATCCGCACCGAATCAGACCCCGACGTGTACCCATACACGCACGAAAAGAATATGGAAATGCTGAGGTTTACGTTGCCTCCTGAGATGGAAACAATTCAACAGCATCTCAAACAGAGCGCCGCCGAAAGACTGCGTAAACTGATAAAAATGAAAGTCGTCTTTAGTGAGTGGGTCTCGACGTCAGAATTGATAAAGATCCAAAACAAGGTTGCGACTGATAGAAACTATAGAGCAATGTCGCTCGTTGCTGAGGTCATTAAGTTACGTCACGCGATTGGACTGATCGAAACCCAAGGCGTTGTACCAACGCGCAAGTACTTTGCGCGGCTCCACAAACAAGCACAGTCAAAAAAAGGTAGCAAAGCTGCGAGAAACCTCGTCAGCGATGATCACATCAAGGCCGCTGCAGAGCTGTTAAATCACCTTGACGAAATCCATCCGAAGCTCGAAGCATTGAAAGGCGTGGTTCAACAACAACTGGCGCTCAAGCCCGATTCGCGTGTTATTGTATTTACCAATTACAGAGATACCGCCGAAATCGTTAGGAATACTCTAAACACGTTGCGAGACGTTAGGGCGGAGAAGTTTGTCGGCCAAGCAAAGAAAGATGGACTGAAGGGACTTTCTCAAAAGGAACAAGTGAAGCTCGTTTTAGACTTCGTGAACGGAACGTACAACGTCCTCGTTGCAACAAGTGTAGCAGAGGAGGGGCTGGATATCCCAGCTACTGACATGGTCGTGTTTTATGAGCCAGTTCCTTCTGAAATTCGCAGCATCCAACGTGAGGGTCGCACAGGGAGAAGGCGCGCGGGTCGCGTCGTCGTTCTGATAACAAAGGGGACACGCGATGAGGCGTACAGTTCATCTAGTTCGCGAAAAAAACGAAG
>DASVJT010000124.1:0-2955 GCA_036385775.1 archaeon | reverse complement strand
TGTGGCTATCGGCACTTGAAGGTGGACCACGGCAAGTACTTCTCTTCCGGCAAGGTCTACATCAACGGTCCGCTTTATCTCAAAGAACTGGAGTTCCGATACAACAATCGGAACCATGATATCTTCGATCTCATAGCTAATTGCCTGTGTGATCTGGTGCCAAAACGGGACTAATTACCTAATATTTTTTATCTCTTGACTTTTCAAAGCAGTTGAAGGATAAAAAAAATATATTAAAATGTAGCATTGTTAAATGTTCAACGACTATCATGCCTCCTTTTTGTAATTTAATGGCGAACAATTAATATACGAACTTCGCCTTTTCCGATTATTTGGACATTATTATAAAGGGCGGAGTAAAAGTGAGACAGGTGGCGGACGAAAAGTGTGACACCTGATTAACAAATAGAACAACTCATTGAGCTTGTCAAGTACCTCCTTTTTCAATCTTTAACAGTATTTACAATATCTGTTTGTAATCGTTTTTGACGGGAGTGTTTTTTTGCATGGCTGAGTCTGTAACTATTGCCGTTTGCTTCAATGATATGGCATCTATGGGTAATTCGATCCAGCAGGGCACCTGTAAGACGTTCGGAACCAAATACCTCGTTCCATTCCTCAAAAGGGAGATTGGAAGTTACCATAAGGCTCTGGTGTTCATATGCTCTGCCAACTACCTCAAACAGGAGTTCTGCGCCGGTTTTGGAAAATGGAACATATCCCAGTTCGTCAAGGACGAGGAGGTGCAGCCGTTGCAATTGTTTCTGCAACCTCTGAAGACGTTTTTCATCGCGGCTCTCAAGAAGCTCGGTTACTAATCCGTTGACTGTATAGAAGCGGACATTTTTCCCTATGGCGCAGGCGGCAAAAGCCAGTGCACAGGCCAGATGAGTCTTACCTGTTCCTGAGTTACCAATAAGGAGAACATTTTCCTTTTTATCGACATATTCACCGCGCATTAACTCTCTGACCAGTTGTTCATTAATAGATGGTTGAGATTTAAAATCGAACGTATCGATGGTTTTAACCACGGGGAAACCAGCTTCCTTGATTCTCCTCTCTGAAGCCCGTTTCTCCCGGTCCAAAAGTTCCCTCTCGACTAGGCGCAACAGATACGTTGGGAAATCGGAACGGTCTTCCCGGCAGACTACGGCCAGGGAAGCATATTCTCTGAGCATTGTCGGCAATCTCAATTTTTTAAGATAGAACTCCAGCAAGACAGTGGGTTTGTCTTTTTCATTCATGCTTCACCTCCACCAGACAACAGTTCCCGGTAGGCCGATATGTCAGGGCCTTTTACCTGTACCAGGCGGAGGTGTTCAAGTCTGTCAAGGATGAACGTTGTGTGTCGCCATGATATGTGAGGAATCAAAAACTGCATGATGGCATCCCGGCTGTGAGCCCCCACGCCAAGACCACTTTCAACAGCTTTTCTCACCATATCCAGGGGATACTCTTCGAGAAGTCGAAGTACCCGAATGAACTCTCGGATGCCTGCCCCCTCTTTGCTTTGTTCCAGTACCAACATACGGCGCAACATGACGAAACAATCGGGAAGGGTTATATCTGCCATGGGTCGTGCGTAATCCAGTGAACCGGGTTTTTGCTCCAGCAATGGCAGATAATGACGGTAATCAAAAAACACCCCTTCTTTGCCCCATGACCGCCTATGTTCAGCAACTATTTCTGGTCCATGACACAGCACCACCCGGCCTACATAGCCCTTGATCAATATCTCACGGTGAGCATAGAAAACCGGAACGGAATAATCATTATCGTCAAACCGGATCAGTGATAGTGAATTTGCTCTCGTCGGCTGCTTTCTGCAAGCATCAAAGGGCGATGGGGGCAAACTTATGAAGGCTTTCCGGTCTTCAGCTAAAAGTTCCAACTTGGTTCCACTGTTGCCTCGAACGCGACGCTTCAGATCATCTCTGCACATCTCGGCAAGCTTCCGGTTCAACTCATCCAAATCGCTAACCTGGGGTACCGGTACGAAAAAGTTAAGGCGGGTAAACTTTACTACTCCTTCAACAACACCCTTCTCATTTGGTCTGGCTACCCTGCAAAAATGCTCCCTGAACAGATAATGACTTTGCAGTTGCAAAAAACCATCGGTTAACTTCCTTTCGTGGGCGCCTATGACCTTTGACACCAGAACCTTACTGTTGTCATAGCTGATACGCTGTGGCACGCCACCGAAAAACTCAAAAGCCCGAGAATGTCCCTCCCAGTAGCTCTCTGTGCATTCACGTTCAAACGCCATGACAAAAAATGCATCAGAAAATGGCAGTGCCATGACGAAAAACGCAATCTTCCTCAATACTCCACAAACTCTTGCCAGAGCGTAACCAAAATCAACCTGTCCTTCTCCAGGCCGATGACTCAAAGGCATAAACACTTCTTTATTAATGTTTCTTATCTCACAAACAGCTTCCTTTATTTGGGTGTATCCGCCTCTATATCCCATCTCCTTTACCCGTTCATATATCCGCTTGGATGTATGGCGCTGCTTCTTGGGATAAACTTTATCGTTCTCGATGATTTGAGCAATCTGCTCAAGAAAAGGGCCAACCTTCGGCCGAGGACGGGGTTGATTTATCTGATAGCCTGGAGGCGAAGGATTACTCAATATTTTCTTGAGAGTCTCCCAGTGAATGCCTTCTCGACGTAATACCTCTCGTTTACTCGATTCTCCTCTTAATACTTCTAACCGTATCTTTGTCCACCAATCCATACTTGTGTACACCCTTTCTCCTCCTTCAGAATAAAGATCCGCTGAATATACTCTATTCCAAAAAAGGTCAGTTTAGGGTGTCACACTTTTCAACCGCCTCATCTACCGTTTCAGTTTTCAACCGCCTTTTATAACCAGCTTCACAAGCCCTTGGTCTTTAAGAGATTGCAAAGAAGAGTACTTAATCAAATAATCTGCCCAGTCTCGTTCTTTGTGGT
>DASVJT010000123.1:0-2022 GCA_036385775.1 archaeon | reverse complement strand
TACACAAAAGTCCCGCGGGTTATCGGACGGGCGGGATCAATGGTAAGTCTACTAAAAGATAAACTCGACGTTAATATTTTTGTTGGAAAAAATGGCCGGATTTGGATCAATGGAAAAGCGGCTGATGAAGAGCTAGCTGTCAAAGCGATTAAACGGATTGAGCAAGAGGCGCATACGTCCGGGCTTACAGATAGGATTACTAAATTTCTAGAGGAAGAAAAGCATGGAGTTTTTTAAAAACGGTAAGAGAATAGACGATCGTCTTCCTAACGAGTTGCGTCCAATCAAATTCGATGTCGGCGTGCTCGAACGGGCTGATGGGTCATGTTACGTTGAACATGGTAGAAACAAGGTGATTGCCGCTGTGTACGGGCCGAGGGCAGTGCACCCAAGGCACTTGCAGGAAGCGAATCGCGCGATAATTAGGTACCGCTATAACATGGCATCTTTTTCAGTCGAAGAGCGAAAAAGACCAGGTCCAGATAGAAGGAGTATAGAGATCTCAAAAGTGAGTAGGGAAGCGATTGATCCAATCATTATCAAAGAGTTCTTCCCAAGATCTACAATTGACGTCTTTGTGGAGATTTTACAGGCAGATGCCGGCACTCGATCAGCTGGTATAAATGCGGCGTCCGTCGCTTTGGCCGATGCAGGAGTCCCGATGCGCGGCCTTATATCCTCCTGCGCTGTTGGCAAAGTAGATGACACGGTGGTTCTAGATCTTTTTAAGGAAGAAGACAATTACGGTCAAGCAGACATGCCAATAGCTATGGACGTACGGACGGGAGAGATCACCCTTCTCCAAATGGATGGTCACCTGACGCTGGAAGAATTTGAACAAGCGTTAGAACTAGGGAAAACCGGGTGTGCGACCATAGCCGAAATGCAAAGAGAGGCCCTAATTCAAAAATACCAAGGAGAAGAAAATGAATGACGTCATAGCCGAGATAAGAAAAGATTACATTTACGGGCTTGCTAAAAAAGGCGAAAGAGCAGACGGGCGCGCGCTTGATGAGTATCGTCCAATTCAAGTCGAGGTCGGGTTAATAGGCAAAGCTGAAGGGTCGGCGAGAGTCAAGATAGGAAACACGCAAGTGCTTGTCGGTGTCAAAATGCAACCCGGTGAGCCTTTTGCAGACTCGCCTGAGACTGGCGTTATTATTACCAATGTTGAGCTCGTGCCGCTCGCCTCTCCATCCTTTGAACCTGGTCCACCTAATGAAAATGCGATAGAGCTTGCGCGAGTGGTAGATCGCGGCGTTCGGGAATCTGGCGCCATTGACTTATCTAAACTTAACTTGCCAGACGGTAAAGTATGGCTCATCTTTATCGATGTGCACGTCTTAGACCACGATGGAAACCTCATAGACGCCGCTGCGTTGGGGGCACTCGCAGCGCTTATAAATGCTAAAATGCCATCAGAACGATATGGCTATGGTCCCGATACAGTGCTTCCAATAAACGAATCTCCGATTGCTGTCACAGCTGTAGACCTTGACGGCGAGATTATGCTCGATCCATCATTGGATGAAGAGACCATCGCATCTTCTAGAATAACAGTCATATCTGGGCTAAATGGGACTTTAGCAGGAATGCAAAAAAGCGGAACAGGCACACTTTCAATAGAGGAGATAACACGAATCGTTAAGCTCGCGAGCAGCAAAGCGATGCAGATCAGAGACGATCTTTTTGGTGGTTCCACGGATGGTTAAAAAGGGCACTCGTAAGAAGGGAAGGAAGACCCGTTCTGCGGGCCGCTTTGGCCCGAGATATGGTCGTAAGATTCGCAAGCGAATTGCTGATGTGGAATCGGCGATGAACCAAGCGCACAAATGTCCAGCATGTGGTCGTAAGGCGGTTTCCAGAAAAGGGACTGGGATATGGACGTGTGCAAAATGCGACGCAACTTTCGCTGGTGGTGCTTATATGCCTGAGACCGCTGTTGGAAAAACGGTCGCGCGCGCTATTCGCCGTGCGAGCGAGGAACAAGAACAGCTTTTAACCAGATCCCTGAGGTGATTT
>DASVJT010000122.1:0-5496 GCA_036385775.1 archaeon | reverse complement strand
TTTATCACAGGTAAGTATGTAGTGCGGCGCTGCGGTAGCGCTTATTACCAAGTCTGCTTGACACAGATAGTCGTCTATATTGTCAAATCGGACCGCAGTGCCTCCAAGCCTTTTGGCGAGGGTTTGCGCGCGCCGAAAGGTCCGGTTTGAAAAAAACATCGCCTTGAGCTCTCGCTCGGCGAGGGCGACCGCCACGAGCGTTCCCAGCTCACCAGCTCCGATGCTCAGAATCGCCTTGTCCTCGAGGGTACCCATGACCCGTTCGGCGAGGTCAACCGCTGCTGAGCCGACGGACACTGAGCCGCGGTTGATGTGCGTCTCTGTTCGTACACGCTTTCCGACTTTAATCGCTTTGGATAATGCTAAGCCTAGATCAGGACCTAATGTGTCCTCTTTGATCGCTATTTCGACCGCCTCTTTAAGCTGGCCGAGTATCTGGTCCTCACCTACAATCATCGAATCGAGGCCTGATGCCAGTCGCATTAAGTGCCTGAGTGATTCGCGCGCCTCGTATCGGCCAATGAGTCCTGGCGACACAGATGGAAAGAAACGCGCTATAAATGAGTTAACGTCGAACTCGCTCGTCACGTAGAGGTAGAGCTCAATCCTATTGCATGTTTGTACGATGACACATTCGCTAACGCCGTCGGTAGCGTGCATCGCCTTCAATGCGCCCTCCACGTTGTCAATGCGTGCGCACTCTAAGTCATTTAGGCTTGCCCACTTGTGCGTTATTGAAAGGTTGCATATCCCATTCATGTATGGTCCCCTTTTGTTTTTGCCTGCAGCATCAATTGTTCGTTTTCTACGATCTCAAGTGCCGCTTGAAGTCCCGCGTCGTAGCTACGCGCAAGTTCGGTCCACACTCCTTGGTCGTTAATAATTATTTCAAGGATGCGCTTTCGCTCGAGTTGACTAACAATCTTCTTTTTTAAAATGGTTCGCAGTTTGTCTTGGAGAGCCACCATCAGGGCAACGTTTTCTATGAGCTCTTCGATACGCAGTCTAAGATATCGAGCTGATGCGGGACTTTTCCCCATCGTCGAAATCCCGACGTAGACATCGTTTTTATTGATAATCGACGGCACGATAACCTCGCCTATGCCATCTACTTGGTTGACGAGGATATTCATAACCTTAGCTTGGTCGGCGATATACGTGTTGAGGGGGCGATTGTTGGTTGCCGGAACGACGATAAAAGCACCTTTAAGGTACTTCTTCACATCTTTCAAGTCGTCTACAATCACGTCGATTAGGCCACTCTCTGCCATTTTTAATAATTCAGATGTAAAGCTTGTGCTTATGACGGTAGTTTGCCCATAGGCGCAAAACATCTTGGCCTTTCTCTCGCCAACGCGCCCTCCGCCGAATATGAGGATGCGCCTATATTTAAGATCGATAAAAAGGGGCACGTGAGCCATAATAACGCGTATTCTGAATTAATTGCTGAATGATCGTACAAGGAAATGCCGCAGACCTTCTATCAAGGGTTGGCTGATTCAATTTGCTACGATGTTATCTTGATATAAATGGTTACCTCCGCTGCTAAGGCGCTAAGATCGTGTTGCACCTTGCAGAGGCCAAACAAACCAAAATACTCACGCAGGCCTAGTTTTAGTGTTTACCCGTTCACGAAACTCCTGCAACAATAAAATTAGATGCCCCCCGTTTTTTACAACGTTGCAAACTTAGTCAGAACTTTATTTCGTAACGGAAGGGGAGTCATTTAGTTCACGCACATAAAGAACGGGAAAGCACGGCAATTGGGTGGCTCCAATAAACCATAGCTTCGAGACGCGCTCTTGCAGAAGGGACCATTGAGCTCAAACCAGAGACAATTAATCTTCAGAGCGTCTTTAATTCTTTCATTATCGAGAATGTGCTGCGCCTCTTCAAACTCGATAGTGGTATCAATTGCGATGGGCTCTAAAGCACCACGGGGCGGACGATCTCGCCCAATTAGTACCGAGGTGTTGTTAAACTTACCTACTGGTAGCATCCTTGCTGCCTCTTGAAACCCTGTTAGGTCTTTGCTAACCACCACCACATACAAGATTGCCCGCAAGGGATTTGGCTGAATTTCAAGAGTACGCGAGGGTACTGCCTTCAGGGCAAGGTGAATAATACTTCGATTCTATTTAGAGAACTCGCAGATATGTCCTCAACAACCTGATGGCGGCCGATTGATTACGACTATTCGTGCGGTAAAGCTCGTGCACAAGTCATTACCGTGTCTATTCCTTGATGCGTGTTATTAGCTGCATATTCAGAAGCTTTAGGTAAGTCAGTCGCTCGTTACTGACGCTTCAACCTCTAGTATCTTCATACGAACGTGAATCTGGCCACCACCACCAGGAGGGTACTGCTCAACGAAACGCTGACAGACCTCGTCAAGAAAGGCGTCGCGGTGCTCGGCCGGAATGCGGTTGGTATACCGATGCCACGTAGCTCGTGCGCACCCCTTTAGCGCTTCAATCCCAGGGTGTGTCACATCCTCCGTAACGAACTCGACGCGGAATGGAGTAAAACCAGCATCGCGCAACAGCCTTTCGTACTCATCGACACTGTAAACCGACCCTTGCTTCTTGAATCCCTGAAAATACGGCCTCCAAGCAGGACGAGCCATAACCTCTCTTCGCGCTTGGTGCAACGGAGATCCGCTTCTCTTTTGTGTTTTAAGTCGTTTCGCCATGAGCTGGGCTGCGAACCGGCCGCCTGGTGCGAGGCTGGACTTGATGCCTTGCAGCACCATGGCTAGGTTCGCAGTCCAGTGGAGAGAGGCAAAAGCTAAGATAACGTCAAATTCTTTTTTAAAATTGAGGCTCGAAGCGTCTCCATATCGAAATGAGAGATTAGGATGCACTGTTTGAGGGAACATATTTTGGGCAAATGCGATCATTTCAGTAGAGGTATCAATGCCGAGCACGGAACCGCGGGACACGCGAGCGGCAAGCTCTGAGGTGATCTTTCCGTCGCCACAACCGATATCTAAAATGCGCTCGTCACCGCGAAGCCCGAGTCGTCCTACCAATCCTAAAGCGAACGTGTATTGTGGATATGAATGCTTATAATAGTCTTCCGGATCCCAAGTGTCTGTCAGACGATGTACCTCCTACGCAGGTGTCTCGACGCTTGTTTAAGGTGAGATGTTCCAATGGTGCATTAATATAAAGGCAGTAAACCTCCTTTTGGTTAAAACTTGATTCTATGGCAATGCCGAATCAATCTTATTCCTATCCCGATTCACTTGAACGCGGCGCTAATTAACTTGTCGTACGCAAGTCCTTTGTCTCATTTGTTATTACGATATTATCTAATGAGTTGTAGTTTGTGCTACGATTAGATAGTTTTTTATAACGCATATATTACCTTAATTGTAGTGATTTAATGCATATACCAGACGGATATATCGGACCGTTAACTTACGGAATTCTTTGGATTGTGATGATCCCGATCTGGCTCTACGCAGGAAATTGGCTTAAAAAAAACCTAAAGGACAGACAAGTGCCATATCTTGCATTAGCAGCAGCCTTCTCGTTTGTCATTATGATGTTCAACGTGCCCATTCCAGGCGGAAGCACTGGGCACGCGGTAGGTAGTGCGCTGATAGCGATCATATTAGGACCGTGGGTCGCAGTGGTTACTGTGTCTGTAGCGCTCCTATTACAAGCGTTGCTTTTCGGCGATGGGGGGATAACAGCATTAGGCGCGAACTGTTTTAACATGGCATTCGTTATGCCGTTCGTTGCGTTCTATGTTTACTCGTTCATCAGCGGGAAAACAGAGATCACATCAAAGCGAAGAATACTTGCTGCTGGCGTTGCCGGATATCTAGCTTTAACTGCCGGCGCATTCGCTACTGGCGTTGAGCTCGGCCTCCAACCTATGCTCCACGCAGTCGACGGCGCCGCGCTGTTTCCGTACGGGCTCTCTATAACTTTACCGGCAATGTTGATTCAAAGTTTGCTTTTCTTCAGCTTCGTGGAAGCAATTGTAACGGCACTGGCCTTTGCATATCTAGCTCGCTCTGATCCGACGATTATATTCAACTACACAAGACGAAGAGAACAAATGAAGGACCCCATTCCCACAGCGCCAGTGTGAATCGAAGTGTGATCAATGGACGAACTACTAAGGAATTTGTTAATTGTGCTCGCGGTAATGATCGTAGTGGTGCCTATTGGCCTGCTTGCAGTCGGCACTGCTTATGGAGAATGGGACATCGGTGTGTCCAGCACTTGGGCGGCACCTATACCTGACTATGCTTTACCAAGCCTAGGGGGGTCGTTCCTCAACCAAAGTCTTGCATACTGGCTGTCAGCAATCATAGGAGTGGTACTTTCGGGAGGTTTGCTAATCCTCATCGGTAGAGCCATAACAAGCCGCAATTAGAAAAACAATGCGCATCTGTAGAGCTACTTATTAAGTTTCTCTTTTTTGCACAACTAACAAAGACAACTATTTTGTTTGTCGTTAAAAAAGAGGGTGCCTATTCAGTGCTCGTGATGGTGCTCTCCCTTGTGCGCATGTAAATGCTCGTGCATTAACGCGGCGTGCCGGTGCATGTGTTTGTGAATAAGGTTTGCGGACGTCAACAATTCTAGATCGTTCATCACCGCGCTACTATCGGCATCCGCTTTGATCGTGTGATCCTCACCGAAGACGATAGCTCTCGTACTGATCTTCTCAACAATGTCAAGATCGTGGGTAGCCGTGACGACCGTTTTGCCAGCTTTAGCGAGATCCTGGAGGAGCTCAATGAGCCACAATTGGCTGCGAGGGTCTAAACCTGTCGTAGGCTCATCTAACAGCAACACGTCTGGATTAACAGAGAGTATCGAGGCAATGCAAACTTTCTTTTTCTCACCCCCACTAAGCGTGTGAGGTGCTCTATCCCTCAAGCCAGAGATTCCCATCAGCGACATGATCTCTTCGGTTCGTCTTTTGACTTCCTCCTGTGACATACCTAATTGTAGCGGCCCGAACGCGATCTCATCAAAGACAGTGGAGCAAAATAGCTGTATATCTGGGTTTTGGAATACGAAACCTACGTTTTTTCTGAAATAACGGCCAAACTCATTACCGTCAAGCGAGTTGAAGACTTCTTCTTTGACTGTGTTGCCGAACGCTTTGAACTGACCGGCCGTTGGGAAGATCAGTGCAGCGAGTATAGAAAGGAGCGTGGATTTTCCGCTGCCATTCGCCCCTACTACCACGATCTGCTCTCCCGCAGTCATCGTCAAGTTTACATCCTTAAGTGCCTCGAACTTCCCCAAATAGGTGTATTTGACGTTTTGTAACTCGAAGATTGTCTCCATGGCTCGTTTCTCGACAAAGGTCACGTTTTTTTCTTGAGCACGTTCTTCCTGTAGAGCTCTTCGAGTTCGGGCAGCTCCTCAACAGGCGTAGGGATAACTTTAGTATCGTTTTCCATCACCTTGAGCGCGAGTTCTCTAAAAATCGTCGCCTCTTCTGATTGAGGAGCGTGTTCGACCA
>DASVJT010000121.1:0-4624 GCA_036385775.1 archaeon | reverse complement strand
ATGTGGACGGTTCTTCGAGAAAGATCGCGTTTTTAGAGGTATTTGCTTTTATCCACTGCATAGCTTGTAATTCGTCAGACGAAGCTAAGACGTACGTTTCGCCGTTGTAAAACTCCCATAACATAACTGACGTGGGAAGTGCAAGGCAAAGCGCTGATAAAACAGCAAGAATTTTGAGGGCCTCAGTTTTCGACCAAAAATGTTCACCGTACGGCTTTGCTAAAACGGCTGTCATATAATAGCTAGCAAAAATGGATACGGGAAGCCATAGATAAACTAAGAAGCGGTAGCTATTGGTTGTGAGCGGAAGCGCGATAACATTCACAGCTACGAATGTGCACAGCGCGAACAATATGAGAGGTTTACTTGTTTCTTTATTCAATGACTTGTAGATACCGAAGCATGCTATGATTCCGACCAGGCCAAAAACGAGAAATAAGAAAAAGGCTGGAAAAGTGAAAAATGCAATTTCGGCTTGATCTGGGCCCCCTATAAGAAGGAATAGCATCGGCGATGCTATAGCCCCTCCAACGATGAGAGCACCGAGATGATATTGCGCGCGCTTACGTCCTCGTCTGATATACTCATATATGACATAGGCCGCAACTGCAACGAACAATGAGAACGCTGTGATGAGATGAAAATAGGGAAGTATGCCCAGAATTAACCCAAAAATCAGCGCATTTCGCACGCTCAGCTCCTTTATCAACGTAATCCACAAAATAAATGCGAAAGTAAGGACGACTAGTGCAAATGTTTGCGTTTGCGGCAGCAAATAGAATAGCAGGGTTTGGTCGTACTTGATGGCTGCTGCGTCTGCAAAACGGTAAATAAGAGAGGCAAATAGGTCGCTTGGTCTTTCAGCGATAATTATAATCCACGCAAGCCCTCCGCCAAGCGTGTATAGAACCATCGCGATTAACGCTGTAGCGTTATTAAATGCCCTCCGACAAAGCACGTAGATATTCATTGAAAGCGCGAAGAAGAGCAGGGGAACTGCAATCTTGAAGATTGTAAGAGAGCTAATTCCAGTTAGGATGGTTAGAGTCCCCACAAAAAGATGCATAAAAAAATCATATACAATGTAGTGCGCAGGAAGATAGGGATTCTCAGGCGGAATATGCGGGGATTCATTAAATCTCGCTATTATAGAAAGGTGAAAGTTAAGGTCAGACGCTTGAGTGGGGTTCATTACAAACCCTTCATCGTCAACGACCAACGATTTCGAGAGCGGAACGCTGACTACAAGTGCAAGCGACAGTGCTAGCAGGAGAGGGAGTGCGAGAGAGGCCAATTTATGGCCACGCTTGTCTTTTTCGCTTATGACCTCGGGTGGCTTCAAGCCTTCTTTTCTAACAAAAAATGACAAAATCGAAGCTGCAATGATCGCAAGACCGATGGCCGCGCTGGTTAGTGCGATGCCGACGCCTGCGAAGTAAACCAATGTTGCAGCAGTCGGTATGACTACAAGTGAGAGTGAGAGGGAGTAGGCTACCGTCTCCAAAGTATCGGTCTGTTTCGTGTCCTTATAAAGTAGAAATAAAGCTAAACCAGGGAGGAAAAAAAGTAATGGAAGCGAAAAAAACTGTAAAGGAAGCAACAAGACCACTCCCATCGCAGCAGTCAATAGCTGAAACGGAAAATTGAGCGGCCTAACCATAGTTCGCTTATGCACCCGGGGTTGTTTTTATCGAACCTAATAAACGAGCATCGAGGAAATGTAGGACCGCAAACGCTCCAATTCCGGCTGCCACAACCAGGGATTCAACAAAAAAAGTCAGAAATCGGTCCATGAATATTCCTATTCCTAGCAAATCGTTTTTCGTGAGCAAAAGGGAAGCTATGACCCACGCGTAAAGCAGGAACCGCTTGTTAGTTCTAGTTCTCTCGAGCCAAGCGAGTCCGATGGCGGCAAAAGGAAGAAGAAGTACCCCAGCTCGCTCGAAGAATCCCACGCTAACCTCACTTGCAAGGAAATCGACCGGTGTGCCTTCGTGATATTTAACTTGAGAAAGTCCCAAGATACTCACTGTATGCAAAGTGTATACTTGCCATAATGCGTAAACCGCTAGGACAGCTATGAGGGGGACAAACGCCTTTAGAAACTCGTTTTTGTTCTTCACTTGCGTGAGGGCGTAGGCTGCTAAAACGAGAGCGAGCGTTAGCAGCGTCATTTGATGCGTTAATGCCGTTACTGCTGCAGAGACAACGGAGAGGGCTACGTATGCGTTGAGTTTAAACGGCCCCTCTACTCTATTCGCCAGAATAAAAACGAGTGTAAGCGGTAACATGAAGAGTCCGAGGAGCTCTGGCAATGCCCGGATCGTGAATATCGTCATTTCTGGCGACAAAACAAGGAAGAACAAAGCACAAACGGCTGCGCTTGCGTGCATGAGTTGCTTTGTGAATGTGTAGATGATACAGAATACAGCAACGGACAGCGTTATCGTGACAAGCCCCGAAACCACCATAGGATCGATTCCGGACAACAGTGACTGCGACGCTATAAGTAGGCGATATGCCGGAACATAAAAGTTGGGGAATCCACCGTTGTACGACAGCTCTTGAGTTGGATAATATCCAGATTCAATCGTCAGACGTTCTATTCCTACGTGATACAGGGTATTGCCGTACGTCGGTATAATGTAACCTCGTAGGATATTCAGGTGATAGCTAAAAAAAATGATGAATAACGCAATGATGACGCCATATCTAAGAACAGCGATATCGTCAAGTGACGTCAAGCGATCATGGATTTTTGCTTTATCAAGCCACTTCATAGATTCTTACGTCCTCGTTTGAATATGCGAGCTTGAAATAGTCGCTATTGTCAAACTTTGTAGCGTTAAGAGATACCCAGCCAAATCCGCAAAAAACCATTCTGTTAAGTGGAACAAACACGTAACTCAAGTTGTATTGTTTGCACAGTGCATGTGCTTCGCTAGCGGAGTCTGTTTGGTAAATCTGTTGGGAATCTTTCATATTCGTGATAGGATCCGGGGCGTTAGCCCAGTCACCGCCAACGATAGGTATGCGTGTAGTCATGCCCATTATCAGCTCACCGCCAAAGATGTCGGACTGGAAGTGATCTGTCGCTTGGGTGTTCGATTTTATCCACGTTGTAGATCCTAACTCGCCTTCGGTTACGACTGGATTGAGCCAGAGATCACCCTGTTTCTGCACATTTGCCATTCCATATGTGGCTGTTAACAGCAGCACGACGACTAAAAACAAGATTCGAACGAGATTTCGTGTTACGTTAACCATGAACTTTCGTTTGAAATTGTGTTTCAAGTATTTAGTCTTATACTGCCCCATCAGCTGCCCATGAATATGTTTTAAAAAAAGCTTATCACTTCAAGGTAATACCGGTCGGCCTTTTTTACAACTTCGTCTATTTCAATGTTTGTCAATCTACCTCTTACCTTCAGTAAAGACATCAATTTGGCTATAAGCTGTGTCATAGGTTCTATTGTAGCAAAGATGAAAAAAAGGTTGCTTCCAGAACACCTGAACTAGTAATGTTCTCGGTTCTACTGCAGATAGCCTTGCGGATCAGATTCGAGGCTTATTGAAGAAAATCCCTACAAAACTGAAAAGTCGGTCAAATATAGGTCTGACCTTCCGCTAGCATAAATTATTGGGAGCGTTGTAGACAGATCAGATTTCCCTTATCATGGCTACGCTTACGAGCTAAATAAAGCTAAAATGCGATGTTGATAGCTTCAAAAAATATGATTTAGCGCTATCAGTATTACAGCAGAGAGAATACACGCCACGATAATTGACCGAGGGGGAATGTGTATGGCGTTCTTATCTTCTGATTCATAGTACCTTACCAAGCCAGCGCTTGACATAGGCCCGCCTGATTGACGTTGCCCCTTCGCCATAATTTAAAATACTGTCTGCTACGATTTATACGTTGTGATGAGGGACTACGTTGTCGGCGGACGCATTCTAAATGGCGATGATTTTGATTTAATAACTGGTTATGTTCACGTTGAGGGAGGAAGAATCGTCGAAATAGAAGAGCGATCAAACGTCAAACCCGACGATTGTGAGGCAAGTGGAATCGTTATGCCTGCTTTGATTAATGCACATACACACCTTGCTGACTCCGTAATCAAAGATGTCCCCTATAGCAGCTTAGACACTCTGGTAAAACCTCCTTACGGTTTGAAACATCGCGCCCTCCGTGAGGCAGCGCTGGACGTGTTAGTCGAGGCGATGCATCATTCGCTTTTAGACGCTTTTATTACGGGAACGACCATGCTAGCGGATTTCAGAGAGGGTGGCATTTATGGCATAAATGCGCTAAGAACCGCGATGGACTTGGTGAAACAAGTGAGGGTAATGATCCTGGGCAGGTTAAACGATGGACTAGACTATATAGTAGAAGATGAAATTGATAGCATTCTTGATGTCGCTGACGGCTTAGGGGTAAGCGGCAGTCGTGATTGTGGCAGTTCAGCCATTGGTGAGATGTTCAACAGGGCACAGACACGTGGGAAGTTTGTTGCTATTCACGCAGGTGAAAAAGACGCCTCGGATATCGATTCTGCGATTTCACTCAATCCAGACTGCCTCGTACACATGACGCATGCTTCTAAACACCAAATTGAAA
>DASVJT010000120.1:0-1973 GCA_036385775.1 archaeon | reverse complement strand
TGACATGTGCCGGCAACTACCTTGATCGGGCTGTAAAAAGCCGGCGATGAAATCGCAGCGGATTAAGGTTTTTGCATTTGCTAAGGCTTTTAGAGCCGCTCTAAAATCTTAGCCCAATCCTTCCCCTTAGTAAGAAAGCTCTCGTCGACGTTCGCTTCCATCTCGAGGAACCGCTTGAATGGCACGCTAAAGGAAAGTTCATTTTTGTCGAGGTACTTGCGTGCGGTGATATCAGTAAGGCCAATCACGGCCTTTGGCATTTCGGTCCGACCCTCATGAAGCACTTGCATGACTAGACTTCCGCATCCAGAACCAAACAGAGTCGAGACATTATCGTTGGTCGGTCGGTCGAAATTAGCTAGAGTCGCGAGCGCGGATAGTTGGTCGGCGTTCACGACGAAGACGACAATTGCTGTTTCATCAATCTCATTATCAGTGACTTTATCAAGCGGTTTCATCACCACGTAACGTGTAGGAAGGGTGACATCGGGGAGGTTCTTTATAAATTGTCGCACTAATTCAGGGGTTTTCTTTCGATATTCACCCTCAAATTTCCCTTCCTTTCCTGTTGAGAGGAAGTAGTCGATGTAGCCTAGCCGGTAGGGCTTAAAGCAGAGCCCCACCTGCCCGCCCGGGCAGAGGACTGTCTTTTTTTCAAGCACTGCAGTGCGTCCGGTCAAGGCGGCAACAAACAACGGAATGATGCAGCGGTTCTTTTGTCCGTTATCTTCCGTAAACTCCAACGCATTTTCCGGTTTGTGATCGGTGAGCAAAATGGCGACCGGTCCTCGGCGTAAATTAATAGCGTCAGCGATTTTACTGTGCATACAATCTCTCTCCTAAATTATTGACGGTGTTGCTCTCTAGAGGGATATGCTTTTTCACGCGAAATTGCTGGTAGGTAAAACTAGACGCGGATGAGTTGTTCTTCGAGAACGTAGGTTTCAGGACTTCCTCAGCCCTGCAATCGAGCCCGTTACTCCTTAGAGATGGAGGAGAGCTACGCGCGGATGCCGTTGGGGCGGTGTCGGGCTTCCTTTTGCGCTGACTTGATGTAATTGATGCGCCACGGACGCTCAAATGAACCCCTTATTTCGGACTGTGTAACCCGTCGCGGGCCATATGTTCCGGGCTCTAAATCGCTGAAACAAAGCATGAAATAAGTCCCCTCAGATGAGAGAACAGCCGCAAGATTCGTAATAAAAATGGGGCGCTCTGTGTCGCTCAACACGTGGAACAATCCCGAGTCGATGACAGAATCGAAAGCTTTTCCAAGATTATGTAAACCAATGCGTCCCATAGGAGAAAGTTGGCGTTTAGCTTGAGCCGCTTCGCTTTGCTCTGCACGTTCTTGATCGCGATGGGGCTCAAATCTATTCCCCGCACGGCATGTCCTTGACTCGCAAGGAATCGCGCGTTGTCTCCAGTCCCGCATCCGACATCTAGTACGGAGCCAACGATTTCCCCCGCCTCTTCCAGCTGTACGAGCTCTTTTTGAGGGCGGCCAATGTCCCACGGTGGCGTACCCTCATACAACGAATTGAAGTTAACCACGCAAACTTGATCTTTAACAGAAACACGATAAAGGTATGTGTACTGTAAGTCTGAAACCTTAATTATGGCACGACGTCAATACATCATGTAATCGAGGTGCAAAGATGAAAATACTTGGAATAAATAGCAGCCCCCGTGGGAAGAACAGTCGAACGCTTAAACTAGTAAATGCTGTACTCGACGGTGCGAAGGAGCGCGGCGCAGAAACCGAACTTGTTGATATCGGTGCTTTGGACATACAATATTGTATAGGATGTCAAGTTTGTTACGCTGAAGGTGAGTGCATTCAAGAGGATGACCTCAGTGAATTGTGGGCAAAAATGATGCGCGCCGACGGGATCGTTCTTGGCTCACCGGTGTACATTAATGGCGTCACCGCACAACTCAAGACGGTGATCGACCGCCTTGCGGACGCAATC
>DASVJT010000119.1:0-11638 GCA_036385775.1 archaeon | reverse complement strand
CTTGCAAACCAGACAGCCCTTTTGTTTTAGCAATTCTCGCTACGAGACCGATGTCGTTAGTAAGCATCCACGCGCGACGTACAGCGTCAGACGGCACGCCGAAGCACTGGGCAACGGCATCTTCGGTCACGCCTTCCTTTGAGCCTATCAAAAGGTTACGCATCGCAAGACTGACCACATAATACGCCTCCCGCGGCGTAGCCCTGCTTAAGAGGCTGACGAGCATTCGATGTTTCTTCTGCGCAGAGCCTTTCCCTGTCGTTGCGGCCATTTCCTCGAACTGATGGCATAACTCAACGACGGTGAGATCGTCCTCAAACGCTGCAAGGCTCATTGCGACCTTCTTTCCGAGAAGCCGTTCCGCTGTAATGCCGAGGTGTCCTGTGTCGCGATAGCTCTCCACGACCTCATCGTTGCTTTTGCCGCTAATGTCAGCGATAACCTTGACCACCGTTTTTCCGGCCACGCCGATATCGCGCGTGTCCCAAGCAGGAAATATTCGACCGGTCAAAAAGGTACAGATAATCTCGATAACATCCTCAGAAGCTCGCGCTAAAAAAACAGCTATGATGTCAGTCTTTTTGAGTCTCGAAGAATACGCGCTCAGCTCATCGAACAGGGAAGCAAGCTCAGCGAAATACATTACTGATCAATACGGCCGTACGGGCTTAACAATACCGTTGTAAAGTTGAGCAGGTTTATCTTAAACACTCTAAGTGGCCCTCTGGCCTATCGTTAGGGCGCCGACATTCACAGCTTCTTCAGGATCTCATCTCTCTTCTGCTGGTATTCCTGCTGGGAGATAAGGCCCTCCGCGCTCAGCTCGTTCAACTTCTTGAGCCTCTCATCGGCGTCATTTACGACCTCAGAGCTTGCCTTTGGCCTAACGTAATCAACTTAAAAACTATTTACCTTTTGGTTTTTTTTCGCTCAGATCTCGCCGATGATTGCATAGGCAAACGTCGCCTTGCTCACGAAGATGCTACCTGGAACGCATCGAGAACGATAACTGTATGCCTCGAGCGTTGCATCCAAGCCAAGCAGACGCTACCTGCTCCGGACTATCAACACCGGAACTTTAGCCCCTCGTATAACCTTATCTGCGACACTTCCGATAAGCAGGCGATCCAAACCTTTTCGCCCGTGCGATCCGATAACGACAAGATCGATATCGTGACTTCCTGCATAATTGTCCAGTTCTTCTGCCGGGTGCCCGTCAAGCACTGCGGTGACGATACGATCTTCATTGACACCACGCGAAGCCAGGTTTTTTTTGGCATTCAAAACGATTTGTTTTCCCTCATCGAGAAGCACGTCGTACATGTTTTCCCACGAAGTATCAAGTGGATATGCCGTAAACCCAGCGATGTCAAGCACGTAAGCAACATGCACGGTCGCGTCGGCGAGTTGTGCTAAATAGGCCACGTGGTCATAAACGGGGGGCATGAGATCCCCTCCATCGGTTCCAATTAATATTTGTTTGTATTCCATAGAGCTCACCACATCAGACCTCTAATGCTCGTTCTTCAACAAGCCCTTGTCGCTCAATCTCCGTTCCCTTTTCTTTGACAAGAAGCGCCATCAAGAGCCCTACGAGCGAGATACCAAGCGCGGTTAGGAATATGTAGTTGAACGCCGTCGCATTGGGGATAAGAGGCCCCATTATCGGTCCTCGTGGAGTTTGAATGACGACCGGCGAAACGTACCGCGCAAGGAATACGGCTGCAATGGTAGGCCCTATAACGCCGCCAATCGTCCTAAAGATTGTGTTCATAGCGGTCGCAATCCCCGTCTCCAACTGTGAAACCGACTGTATGATGATGTTAATCATCGACACCATCATGAACCCCATCCCGACTGACAAGATTATCAGCCCAAAGACAACTTGCGTTTGAGTATCATGGAAAGCGTAGAAGTAGTAGAAGCTTATTGAAAGCACGATACTGCCTACTACTAACGGCATCTTCGCGCCACGTTTTCTGACGAGAATCCCTGCAAGCGGGCCGGCAGCGAGAAGGACTATTGAACCAGGAACTTGGAGGAGCCCCGCTTGAAAGATGCTCGAACCGAAGCCAACGGGTGGCGGCGTTCGTACGAGATATGTGATAGACTGGAACATCATAAACATGCCTAGACCAACGACAAAAGCCGACATGTTTGTAAAGAAGACGTTTCGCTTGCTGAGCACTGCAAGGTCTATCATCGGATCGTGCACTCGCCGCTCGACAAGGATAAAGAGCACTATAAAGACGAACGATATCGCCATAAGGCCTAACGTGTTGAGCGAGGTCCATCCCCAACGCTCGCCTTCAGTCATCGCGACGAGGAACGTGAGGATTGCAACAGAGAAGGTGGTGGCGCCGATGACGTCAACCTTAGACGGGTTACGAATCGGCGACTCCTGTAACTTGTAAAAAGCGAGCAGCGTTACGCCGATGGCGAGCGGAACGACCGTATGATAGGTCATCCTCCATCCGTAGTTCTCGCTTATCCACGCTCCGACGACGAGGCCGATTGCCGTACCAACGCCGAACATCGCACTGATAATGCCCGTCGCCATCGCAACCTTTTCCGGTGGGAACTCATCTCTTATAAGCGCGTACGCAAGCGGAAACATGCCCATACCTAAGCCCTGCAACGCCCTAAAAACCAACAAGCTCTGGATGTTCCAGGCAAATCCGGTCGCGATCACTCCGAGGGTATAAAGGCTCATACAGATGACTAGAAGCTTCTTTTTTCCGTAGGTATCACCGAGCTTGCCAAAGATAGGTGTGAACACTGCTCCAGCGACTAAATAGATAGAAAGTACCCACGACGTCCACGTGACGGTCGAGTTAAATTCTGCCTGTATGGTAGGTAGAGCTGGGATCAGCATCGATTCGGTGAACATAACCATAATAGAAATGAGACTCAAAATGACCAGAATGAAGCCCGTTCCGTTTCTCTTATTCTGCGCTGTGTTTGTTATGTTCATTGCTGCTCTCTCATTGAAGATGGCAAAGACTTATACAACCGTTACGCGGTGCCCTGTGTCAGGTTGCGACTTGGCTGTTAATATCAGCTAATTACATATCAGTTCTAAACATAACAGCAATTGTTATATATAAAAATGACGCATGGTATATGATGGCCAATCAAGGGCTTGTTATGCGAAACGCGATTACAGTATACTCACTTTTCGTGTTATACTTTCTTTTAACTGAGGGCCCTATGAGCGGTTACGAGCTAGCGAATCTCATCAAGGAACGGAGCAAAGGGAGATTTCGAGCGACAGCTGGCAATGTTTATCCACGACTGCACGAATTGAAAGAGGCGGGTGACGTGAAGGCAGGCGAGCCGATGGGAGGGCGCGAGAAGATCGTTTACAAAATCACAGAGCAAGGAAAACAAACCCTTCGTCAGGGAGCGCTCGAAAAACGGCAACACATCGAAACCTTTCTTAAGATGATTGATCACGTTGTCGACGTTACGGGACCAAAAAACAATTCCACCTGAGCAGGTAGAGTCCTAAATTATCCGATCAGTAGCAGCGTCATTTTGTGCTTCTGGTGACTTTTTGCTTTGAACGCTTCTCGCCTAGCTTCGTTCTTTTTCGGCACAAGACGGACTTTAGCGATTTCACCTTTAACGCTATTTCTAGTCAATGAGTGAAATGCTAGCAGCTAAGTGGCTTAAGGCGTCGGCGTCGGAGGCCTAGGTGTTGGTGTCGGAGGCGTCGGCGTCGGAGGCTTAGGTGTCGGTGTCGGAGGCGTCGGTGTGGGCGTTGCTGTTGGGAAGAACGTGGGCGTTGCTGTTGGGAAGAACGTGGGCGTAAGTGTGGGCGTTGCTGTAGATGTCGGCGAGGGGGTTGGAGAAGGTGTCGGGGTTTCCGATGTAACCGCGATTGGCAGGGAGTTTTGATTTTGAGTAAGTGCGAGCACTGCAATTGCGCCAAAAACAATTAGCGCAAGGGCGACTATGCCGATGATGATGGCTTTCTTTCCACCAAGTGCCCCGCTAATTCGCTCCAACAAAAGTGGATTATCGTCCTCGAGCGGGGGTTCATATGGTGGCGTCTCTAAAGGCGCCTCTTGATCGATGACTGGGCCCCCACACATTGGACAGAACGAAAAATCGCCTGGGAGGATCAGTTTACACGATGTGCACAGCACCTTTTTTTCATCCATCCCGCACTCGCCTCGGATTGCTTTTCGTTATCTCCACGTGTTGCGTACTACATGCAGTCAGTAATACGCAGTTAAACTTGTCGGTTGCGCTTAACCCCGTTATGCAAGACCCTTTGCGTCGTCAATGAAAATAGTCTTTTTTGTCTTAACGCGGACTATATGTAGCTGTTTTCCGCAATTCTTAACGGAAACACAAGATGGGCAAGACCGAATACTATCGCAAGACGCTTCGAACGTTAGCTGATTGGGACCGCTTTCTGCTGCAAGAGTCAGGGTTGCCAGGTCCACGAGCAAATCTTGAGCTAGTCAATGTCGTTGCTGACGAAGGGACTCAAGCCCAGTTCAAACACTTCCTGACGTTTGATGAAAGGAAAGCTCCGCGCAACTCACAGCAGGAGTTTCTGGCCGTATGTGGCGTCGTAGGCATGGGAGAAGTCCTCAAGCAGGGCAATCCCGAAGCCCTAAAAATACTCCGAGCGGCTGCTTCTGATTCGCGCTGGCGCGTGCGCGAAGGCGTAGCGATAGCGCTCCAGCGCTTCGGCGACACAGATATGGAGGGGCTCCTTAGCGAGATGGAGCGCTGGAGCCGAGGTAGCTTTCTTGAAATGCGGGCTGCTGCTGCTTCTTTGTGCGAACCCAGGCTGCTGAAACAGGCGGAACACGCAATTGAGGTCCTCATTATCCTAGACCGTATTACTAAATCGATTTCAAGCGCTAAAGATCGCAACACGGACGATTTCAAAGCCTTAAGAAAGAGCATGGGATATTGCTGGAGTGTGGCGGTTGCTGCGAATCCCGATACAGGGATATCCATGATGGAACACTGGATTTCTACCAAAGATAAGGACATACGCTGGATAATGAGAGAGAATCTTAAAAAGAAACGACTCCAGCGAATAGATGCGGGGTGGGTGCAGGATTGCCTGGTTCGGCTCGTGTAGAAAGAAGAGTGAGCGCTGGAGCTAAGATCTTTTTTAAGCTGCGAAGTCACAGTGCTGGACCGCTATCTCTTTTACGTCGTTGTCTCTTTTTAGTATATTCTCTCCCCTTAACTAGGTGCATAGTGAAGCGATTCTCAAAGCCTAGCGCTAAACCGAACTATGTGTCTCTAGATGCTTTTTAAAAAAATACTATTTCCTTAAATCGCTCGTAATTATCAGTTATTTTCTAAAAATAGTTACTAATTTTTAGTAATCTACCGAAAATCATATAAATGTAGAGTAATACACTCAAGCGTATCTATGACGGAAGACGTTAACTCTGAAATGGATGAGACGGATTTAGCAATCCTTCGTTCTCTCATGAAGAACGCGCGGATTACAATATCGAAGATGTCACAAGAGATCGACGTGCCTGATGCGACCATCTCGCACCGGCTCAAGCGGCTTGAGCGGACGGTGGTCAAGGGGTACACAGTGATCCTCGACCCCCAAACGGTAGGACTCGAAATGACCGCAATTATCATCATCCAGACGGAGACCGAAAAGCATAGCGCGGTGAAAATTGCGCTCTCGAAGCTCGAAGAAGTTTCAGAGGTGTACAGCGTGTCGGGAGAGTATGATCTTCTGATAAAACTCTGGGCTCACGACATGGAAGAGCTCAATCACGTTATAAATAGTAAAATACGCTCGATTGACGGCGTTGAAGATCTGACCGAAATGATCGTTATGGAGCGTGTCAAGGAGGAGATGATCCCACTGATAGAATAATGGAGGGAAATCGATGCCCTTTCTAAGCGAGATGATAAAAAAGCCAGTAGTTGACAACGCGGGGAAAACGGTCGGAAAACTCGTTGACGTTATAGTTTCAGCCGATCGCCTCTATCCGAAGGTCAAGGCACTCAGCGTCCGAACGGCAAAAGGTAAAACTGTCGCCATCCCGTCGGAGCAAATTGAACGCTTAGAAGACGGCATGCGACTGAAAGTGGCTGCGGATAACGTCGCTACATACGAAAAAGAGGAACATGAGGTTCTTCTTGCTGCCGATGTGCTCGACCGACAGGTCGTTGACGTAGAGGGAAAAAAGCTGCGCCGCGTGAACGACCTAAAGCTTGCCCCCACGAACGGCTCTTACCGCCTTATCGGCGTAGACATTGGCGCTACGGGGCTTTTGCGACGGCTCGGAATCGAACGTATGGCTGAGCGCGTAGGGATTCATCCCGAAGAGAACTATATCGCTTGGACAGACGTCGACTCGATACGAAGTGACCCTATGAGCGTGAAGTTGACCGTCCCTAAGTACAACATAACGCAGCTCCACCCCGCGGATATCGCTGAGATCGTCGATCAGCTCAATCTCCAAGAGGGGCTTACGCTCATCAACTCTCTCGATGAAGAGGCGGCAGCCGACACGCTCGAAGAGACAAGCGAAGAGCGGCAAGTCTCGCTCATCGAAGGCATGGACGCTGAACGCGCCGCTGATATTCTAGAAGAAATGTCACCAGATGACGCAGCAGACCTCCTTGGCGACCTGCCTGCTGATCGCGCTGAAGCTATTTTGGAACTTATGGAGCCAGACGAATCGGAGGACATAAAAGAGCTCCTGGAGTATCCCGAGGACACGGCCGGCGGCATCATGACAAATGAGTTTATCGCGGTTAACAAAGAACAGACCGTAGAGCAGGCCCTCGGAGAAGTCAGGAAAGCCGCAACATCGGTGGAATCAATCTATTATATCTACGTCACGTCGAATGGCAACGATCTCGTCGGCGTCACCTCGCTTCGGGAGATCCTGACTGCACCCGCTGAAACGAAGCTTGCCACGCTCATGCATACCGATCTTATTACCGCCGATGTCAGAGAGGATCAACACGAGGTCGCCCGAAAAATTGCGAAGTACAACTTACTTGCGCTCCCTGTCGTCGAAAATGAGACCACGCTCAAAGGCATCGTTACTGTGGACGATGCGATTGACATTGTTTTGCCCACAGCGTGGAAGAAAAAAGTACCTAAGATGTTCGGCTAATGCTGAGGCCGCTCAATGGATTACAACCTCTTCCTTCGGCACCTGAGAGGGCCAACGCTAGCCAGAATTATCATATTTCTATCGATAATGGGCCCTGGCATTATCACCGCAAGCGTCGATAATGATGCAGGCGGCATTACTACTTATTCACTTGCTGGTTCCCAGTTTGGCTACGTCTTGCTCTGGACGTTCATTCCGATCACAATAGCGCTAGCTATCATTCAAGAGATGGGCGTACGAATGGGAGTCGTGTCAGGGAAAGGCCTTGCCAGTCTCATTCGGGAACGAGCAGGCGTGCGCATTACTTTTTTGTTGATGTTTGCCCTGTTGTTGACGAATTTTGGGAATACCCTTGCTGAGTTCTCTGGAATAGCAGTGAGCGCGGGAATATTTGGCGTTCCCCGCTTGATAGCGCTTCCTTTAGCGGCCGTATTTGTTTGGGGGCTCGTCGTCAAAGGAAGCTACAAAAGTGTAGAAAGAATATTTCTCGCAGCGTCATTGCTGTACGTCTCATATATTCTCGCAGGGTTATTAGCGCATCCCGATTGGAACCAAGCAGCACTGCGTGTCGCAGTTCCCCAGATTAGTTTCAACCAAGCATACTTAGCCATGCTCATTGGCTTAGTTGGAACGACGATCGCCCCGTGGATGCAGTTTTATATTCAGGCATCAATCGTCGAAAAAGGCGTCCCGATAAAGAATCTAATCTATTCAAGAATCGATGCCTTCACCGGTGCGATCATCGTAAACGTCGTCGCTTTTTTCATAGTAGTGATGTGCGCCGCAACAATCTTCACAAATGGGGTTCAGGTTAACAGCGTCGCTGATGTCTCAGCCGCATTGCTCCCCTTAGCGGGACAGTATGCGGGCGTCCTCTTTGCGTTTGGCCTCCTCAACGCTTCCCTGTTCGCAGCCAGCATCTTACCGCTTTCAACGGCGTACGTCGTGAGCGAAGGCTTGGGTCTTGAAGCTGGCGTTTCGAAGAGTTTCAGCGAAGCGCCGGTATTTCACGGCCTCTACGTGGGAATTATCGCAGTAAGTGCGCTTGTTATAATGATCCCAGACGCCCCCTTGCTTTCTATACTATTTGTTTCTCAAGTGATCAATGGGATTCTGCTACCCATCGTCTTGATATTCATGCTCTTCATCATTAACGATAAGCGAGTGATGGGGGACCACGTTAATTCGAAGATCTACAACTACGTTACTTGGACGACGGTAGTTGTCATGATCGGGCTAAGTGCAGGGCTTATAATTACCACGTTCTTATAAGCTGAATAAGAAAACACGCCCAATCAAAGCTAGTTTAGTGAACCGCCTGACGTGTCCATCTCTCTTTCTGACGAAGATTTTTGCTGCACCACCTTGTTGAGAGATAAAGTTAAATGTAACGCCCAACCTTCACGTGTCCACCTAACAAGTGATGATGCGACAGGGCGGACTCTTATCTAGAAAGACGGATTAACAGTAAAATATGGCAGAAAGCATCTGGAGTTCTTCGGAAGAGGTTGATGTATCCTTAGAGACCATCGTTACAATTATGAAGCGAAAAAGAAAGCTGCCGGCCCCTCTAACCGAAGCGTACAAACACGCGCTCGATACAAGCGCTCGGGACCTAACTCGAAGATTCTACGAAAAATTGACGGCCCAGTGCCCAGAGGCGCTTGATTATTTTATGGAGTGACAGCCTTAACCAAAAGATACAATTACGTTAAAACAAAACCGCTTAAGAAACCAATAAACGGTCAAGTTTTGCTATAGTTTTGGTGAACTTCTTCCTCTGATTTAACCTGTTATGCTCCTTGAGCAGACCGGCCACAAAAAGAAGCACAAAAGCAGTTCCTGACTTTCAGGATACGTAAAGAGGTGTTTCGGGTTTCAACTGGTTCTGGGTGATCGGGCTGAGTTACAAGACTATAGGTTCGGTATAAATTTTAAACAAATCCTTCTCGTTTAGCAAACAGCTGAGCCTGCGGAGTCTGAACTTTATTTTTAGGAGGCAAGTTTTACAAATTGGTTCAGCCTCTGTATAAGTTTTACCGCAAAATTCGCAAACTTTTGGGGTAGGGTCCTCTTCTATTCTCGTCTTGAGGTCATATCTCACAATATAAGCATTGGTAACTTGCACTGCAGCCATTAGCTCTTTCTTGCATATGGATATGCACTTGTCGTCCTCATCAGCCCAGTCGGCCCAATCTGTTTCCAGCTTCTTTTGGATTAGCTCAATATTCGTCGTGTCCATTAGATCACTCGCTCTTGAACACTTAGTTTAGTAGTTTATTTATTATTAATGTACCCATTTGCGATCTTGGGACGCGTGGAGGGCAAAAATAGCGTAAGTGAGTATAGACCTGCTCTTTGCTCGTATATTTAAGATGGGTTGATGCGGGACCTTTCGGTCGCAAAGTGTCCCATCCTTTATGTTACTCCCTCTCTGCAAACTTGGGAGAGACACTTGTAGGATCAATAGTAATCTCTGTCTAGATAGCTACACGGCGCGACGAAAATGAGCGATTGGCACACAATACGCGTTGTATGCGGTGGAACTGCGCCTAAACCCACTATAAGTGCAAAATCCGCCGAGCTAATAGATGTAGACAAAAAAGGAGGAGGCAGCGCCACGCATTCTCCTTTGGGACAGTCCTTCCAAACTGAGGTCAAGGTTTGCTCTTCTTAAAACGCGTTTTAGGGAAGCGACATCACGAACTATGTGGCGCTGCAACAAACCGCCTTGAATGATATTGGCAAACAAACTTTGCGCTAACCGCTATAAGACGGTTTGTTACATCCGTCTGTAACGCATAACATTGTTGTACGGCACGTAGAAGCAGTTGACCAGTTGCCTAGCTAGGAGTCGAAGTTCAAACTAACGGCTTAAAAAATGCACAAAGCTCTTGACAGTGCTTTAAAAGCGCCGAAAACGCGGACAGCGAGCTGATTGACTTAACAAAGCGGCAAATATAAATAAACTTCTGCCGCAGCATAAACTAACAATTTACAAAGGAGGTGAAATCAAAAATGGCTGAAAAAGGTACCCCAATGTGGGCTCGTCTCCTTGAGATCATTGCCGGCATAATTCTTCTTGTTATAGCAGTGTACTTCGTTATTTATCCGAGCCTTGGAGTTGGCCTAGTCAGGACCTTGCTTGCGATAGGATTGATTATCCTTGGGTTGCTCTTAGCAGTACGCGGAGCTACGTCAAACGTCCTTTCGGGATGGGCCAGAATACTCAACGTCATACTGGGGATTATTGTTCTTGCTTTAGGGGCTTATTGCATTATTTACCCGAACCTGGGCAATGCATTGGTCATCTTCCTATTCGCGCTCGCGCTGTTACTAACCGCTATCGGAAGAATAGCGTTCGCAGGATTCGAGGTAGGGGCGGGTGTGCCACCCTGGGCCAGAACAGGAGGTATAGTAGTCGGTGTGATAGTATTATTGATTGCTATAGGTGTGATCATTTGGCCCACCGTGCTTGGTGAGACACTTATCGGCTGGTTGATGGCTCTGATCTTCGGCTTGTTCGGGATCAATCTCATCGCAGCGGGAGCAAGCAGTAAAAGCGGCTAAAAAGCCGCTTTCTTTCTTTTTTTGCCGTACCTAGGGCTTAAAGAAGACACACGGTTCTATTCTTTATTCTTATGGAAAGATTCCGACTCAAAACGCTATAAACATACTAGCGCGCATCAATTCTGAAAAAACCAAAGGAGGTGAAAATTTAATGGAAGGAGAGTCTATATAAGAAGCGATGGAATATTTCAGCACCCAAAGGAGGGTAAGCTCGTGCCGACGTGCAAAGATTGTAAATTCTATGAGCTTATCGACGAAAGCAGAGGAAGCTGCTTCGGCCACGAGGTGTCTGGTGACCGAGAGATAAGCCAGTGTCCTACCCGCACTTTTGTCGCAAAATAGGCGCCTGCATTTTGTACTTGCAAAGCTCTAGATTAAAGCATGAAACTAAGGTGTTTTCTGTGTATTAAGAGCTCCAATCGCCATGATACAGTCACACTAACGTCATTATGAAGTTCGTGTTCTACGGCTTATAATGATACTCCAACACAAGCAAAGTCGGGCCCAAAAGAAATTGGCGATATATCTATTTCAACCGTTTTTTCGAACCCTGCCGTTTATAGCTTGATGGGCGATACCGTTGTCTACAAACTAGCACTTCTCAAACAAAAATCTAGCTTCTGCTTTCTTAGTAAATTAACCGTAGGGATTTTTTTTAATTTTTTGACGCCGTTTTTTGTCCAAGTTAAGGTTTAAACCGACGGGGCGCGGGCATATGCATATGCATTTTTCCGTGCTTTCCTAGCCCCCCCATGTGCTTTTTTTTCTTCATTATCCAACACAATCCCCAAATGACAGTTGGAATAACGGTGAACATAATGAACATGGCTGCCAAGAACAACATTACCATAAGCTGGGCGAACAGCAGCATCACCGTGCCGAAACGAAGTGCCATCTTGAATGAGTGGTGTAACATACCTAATGGAGCCATTACAGGC
>DASVJT010000118.1:0-4940 GCA_036385775.1 archaeon | reverse complement strand
CGTTGATCCGGCAAGCTGCAGCTTTGTGCCGCTGGCTGTGTTGTTCGTACTAGATGTGCATCCTGCTCCAAAAACCGCAAGTGCGACTAGCATAACTGCTAACACAATTGGTAAAAGTTTCTTCATTAAGTCACCACCGCCCCTAGAGCGAATATAGGTTATATGTATACCTTATATAAACTATATAGACTATATAGATAACTTAATGCGCCTTACGACCTATAGAATTATACTTGATTCGCAGCTTTTGCGATTGATAGATTGATGGCAACTTCAGCTATGTTCACTCCATAGTCTGCAACGCGGTCGATACTATTCGCGATGCAGTGAATCGGCAGCGCTATATGCGCGTTGACATCCAACGTCATCGCCTCAATTTTTTTAATGAAGGGGATTTGGCTGCTTTTTGTCGCGATAGCTTTTTCAGCAAGCTTTGGATCAAACTGAGACAAGGCATCTATTGCAAGCTGCATAATGTCGTTAGAGAGCTTGCTTGCCTCAATGATGCTTTCTAAAATCTCAGTTGGTACAGCCCCACCTGATAGAGTCAATACACATTCCGCTATCTTTGTTGCATGGTCCGCTATTCGCTCAAGAGATACCGCAGTGAGATAGTACTCGAGACTCTCGTTAGCGTTTATATCTGAAGATTCTGCAAACGGGGTCTTCACCATTGCCTGCAAACGTTTAAGCACGAGCAAGTAGTGCCTGTCGACGTCACGATCTCTTATTATAATATCATTGGCTAGATCGATGTCGTTTTTAACAAGAGACTGTATGGCATCAACAAGCATCGCTTCGATAATAAGATGCATTCTTCGAATAGATTTCTTTATTTGAAGCTCGTTAGGGCTAATAAAATCCTTTATTACGACCGATTTCGCAGTCTCTTCAACGACTTCCATGCCAATCAAACGATAAGACATGTCACGTATGGTCTTTCGCTGATCTGATCGGATCTGAGGGGCACGCAGCTCAAACGTGTTGTAACCTGCGATGTAGATAGCTATCATCTGCCGCGCAAGAGCGTTATCAAAAAGCTCTTCTATGTTGAAAATCCCGCGCCCTTGCGGTTTTATACTGTCGCTTGGAGTAACGCGCAACGAACCGTCAGGCAGCGTTGATATGCCAACTTGTGATTGCTCCCTCAAACCGACTTTCGTGGCCCACGTCTTTGGCAGTGAGACCGTGTAACTCGATTTACCAGTCAGTTGAATCTTTCGAATCTCCATAAAAATCTAGGAATTATATAAAAACAACTAAGCATATATATTTACTGCTCTAAGAGAGGCAAAGAGCGGGGTCTAATCGCGGTCTTTCGATGTTTTAGGTGCGTGCGGGATATCTTAACGAGTGTTGCTGATCCTTAGCACTCTAAGAGCCTGTGGTGTAGTGCTTGCACAGAAATAGCTCTTCTTTATACTTTATACGTGCATCTTTTTGAAATATAATTCCGCTGCAAATAAGTAGATGTTGAAGCCGAATAAAGCGCCTGTGATTCAAAACAACTGGTAGATAGAAAGGAGGTAGAAACGGCTGGATCGCGCATCCAAGACGAATTCATTTTTTCTGCGCTGTTTCTCTCATTTTTTGCTAAGTTGACCATCGACCACCTAACTTGTTGTTTTGTGGCCAGTAGCGCGGGTGCCGGCACGTTTGAGCAGTCCCGCAATAACCTAGGAATCCTCCTTGCGACTATCGAGTCTATATAGATAAAGTATAAAGGCTGGATACTGGGGTATAAAACGTGACAGGTCAGCACAAAGAACCACTTGAAGTGTGCTCCGGCGTGCTCCAGTTCCCGGCGCAGCGGCCGTCGTGCCACGTGTACCTCATTATTGGGACCTACAAGACCGTCATGATCGATTCGGGAATCGATTCGAGCTTTGGTGATCTGAAGGACGCGTTGAGCGACATTGGATTCACGCCAGCCGATGTCGATCTAGTCGTTAACACGCACGAACACTTTGATCACATCGGCGGCAACAAGTATTTCTACGACACGGCTATTATTGCGGCCGGACGACTCGCTGCCGCAAAAATAACCGAAAAAGACGAGTATGTCACGATGTACTCGTCATTTTCGGCCGATTATCGGTATACAAAACCGCATCTGTGGTTTGAGAGCGGAGCGTTTATCGACTTAGAAAACGCGAAACTCGAAGCAATCAATACTCCCGGTCATACATCAGGCTGCATATGTATCTACGAGGAGTATAACAAACTGCTCTTCTCGGGAGATACCGTTTTTGGACACGGGACGCTGTCAGCGATAGCGCCTTCGGGAAGTGCTGGCGACTACGTGCACTCCATGGACGTGCTTAATACAAAAAAGATAGAGCGACTTTTTCCCGGCCACGGATCGCTTTCGCAGACGCCCTCTGAAGATATAGACCGAGCTGCGAAAAACGCCAAAAAAAGACTGCAGCAAGTGAAAGCTGGCGATACGTGGTCTGAATCCACGCCTTTCGACGAAACCGGTCAGTGAACAGAAGCTACTTGAAGTGGCGCCGCACGATCTCGCAAGTCCACCGTTGCCCGATGCCAAATATGAGCTGGGCCTCCAGCCGTTCTAGTTTTCGCGCACGTCGTCTCTTTTCTTATGATATTCGTCAGGCGCATTTTCAGTCGACAATCTGAGAGACGCCAGGCTGAGCACGCAAGGAGACCTCCGTGTTTTAAGAATAAAGCGCTATGTCTGCCAATAGTTCTATTCTTTCCAAGTGTGAACAGGCGACGTCACTAGATATGCGGATACCCCGAGGGGGCCTGAAACAGAGAGATGACAAAGGAGATAACGAAGAAATAATAGGCTCTTCCCGCCGCTCGCGTCTATCTGAAAGTGTGCGGAGCGATTAGAACTTGGGGTGTGTTTCAAACGGAGATCAGGACGCATATCCAAACAAATAACAAACGACTCTTGTGCAATTTCTTTGAACCAAATACGTGACGGCCGCGCGAAGCTGTTTGCGCTTATGGTCATCGAGGGAACTGATGTGTGTTACAGAAAGTAAGATTCTGAGTCTACCTAAGACCAGTGCTGCAATCGCAGAATGTGAGCGATTCAAGAGGGAGCGATCCGGGGTGCTGCATTGGGAGTGTGAGCGGTATTGTGGGATCAAGATCCCCTTGACGCTGTGTGAGTAGAGTAGATGGTGCGATATCCCTACTCGACTTCCCCGAGTGTCTCTTCGAGCCACGCCTTGATCTGATCACGAACGCGCCGAAAACGTCCACAGTTCTGTTCTTCCAAGCGCTGCACTGGATCAGGAAAAGCATGCTGGAGGTAAGTCTCCCCGCCCGGAAAGATAGGGCAGTTCTCCTGATTATCAGCGCAGAGTATCACGACGTAGTCAAAGGATATGTCTTCAAGCTCGTCGAGTGACTTGGCACGCTGTGAAGCGATGTCGATGCAGACCTCGGCCATCACCGTAATTGCGCACGGATGCAGTTCTGTCGGCTCGTTTCCAGCACTTTGTACTTCATATCGGTCACCGTATAGGGCGTTGACGAACCCTTCAGCCATCTGCGAGCGCGCTGCGTTGTGCGTGCAAAGGAACAAGATCTTTTTCTTGGCGTTCATCTTCTTTGAGCATCCTCCAATACAGAATGCGGAATCCATTTTTGTAACAGGATACGTAGTCCCCGTTCATAACCATATCATGTTTCTTTCCTGAAAAGTAAGCACCTGTGGCTAACAAACACCTGAAAATAGGAAGGGGGTGAAAAACGGCCGGATCGCGCATCCAAGCCGCTTTTTGGCCAAAAGAGGTGGCGGACCAAGGTCTTTTTTGTCAAGCATCGACCGAGGCAGGCCGATTCCTTGGATGCCAGTCACAACCAAGTTGCGACAAGCGCGTGTCGAGCTGTGAAAGCTTAGACTTTTCCTAAGGAGACTCCGGAAACACTTTATAGTGTATAAAGCGAGCGTTGACATAGATCTGCTCCTTCCTTGACTCTGGAGGTGAGAGAGTAAGATGCAAGCGAAAGAGGAACAGGAGAAACTACTCAAATGGTTTATCCTGCCAAATGAATCGTATAAGTGGGACTTCATCCTCGAAAATATCGTTGTTGAGGATCCTCAGCAGGAGGTCAGTTCCGAGAAAGTGAGGACTGAACAACTCGCTGACGATGGCTTTGACAAGGATTATGTTGTCACGCACAAGAAACGAAAAAATCGGGACTACTACTATTGAGCGGCAGAGCGATATGTTTTTTAGCCGCGTTTTTTATCATTAGAAGCGATAGGCATATCGCTTGGCATCTTCTTCTTTGCCTAGTTAGTTCGCTTGGCAGTCCGTTGCATTTTTTTCGTCCGCAGCAAAACAAGGTTGTTGACCTAATTAGACGGGGGCAATAGAACTACAACTTGAGTTAGTCCTTTCAACGCGTTTCTTCACTGCGCACCGGACGCAGATCAATTCGGGATAGCTAAGCACCCAGCCCTTCATTAGATCGTAATCGCCGCAGATTGAACAATACGGTCTATTGGTCTTCATCGTTATCACGATCCGTTGAAGCGTTAGTCAATAGAAAAATGGTGGTTGGAAGGAAGGTGATGGGGATCGCCAGAGCTAAGAGCAAAGCGAATATCTTCTAGAGCGCATTCAACACGTTAAATGCACGCGCGGGCGAGGTACGCTCCTTTATATCTTGTGCTTCTGACCTGTGGGAACGCACTACTGTCTTCGGCTTGATATTTTCAATCTCGGAGGAATTAAGCTACTAGCTGTGATTAGAGGTCACTCATAGTCACTTATGTCGTCACCGACGTTTTAGCTTTTACTTACCGACGTCGCTTATCGACACCTCTTTGTTGGCCTTCAAAATCGCTTGCCCTGCAGGACTTAGCGTGAAATCTAGAAAGGCCTTTGCATTTCCTGTCGGATCTCCGTTCGTCACAAAAAGGAGGTCACGTTGGATCGGGTAGGTTCTGTTAG
>DASVJT010000117.1:0-4867 GCA_036385775.1 archaeon | reverse complement strand
TTCGGTGAAGCGTCTGATAAGGCTTGTAGCCAAAGCCCTTTGTTCTACATCAAGGTGTGCGCTTGGTTCATCAAGCATAAAAAGGTCTGCATTGCGGCTCAGGCAAGCAGCAATGGCTACACGCTGGAGCTCGCCCCCACTCAGTGTTTCAAGTGGCCGTTCTAGCATACGTTCAAGCTGCAATGGTCTTAGGATTTCGGTTCGGTAGTAGCTTGAATCATACAAGTCTGTAATTGATTTTAGGAACGAGCCGACGCTTTCATATGTGTTCTCGTTTCGCGCCAAGTACTGCGGCTTATAAGAAGTTTTTACCTCAACGTCGACGCTACCTTCGTCAGGTTTGATAACGCCTGCGAGTAATTTGACAAAAGTTGTTTTACCCGTACCGTTTGCGCCCATAACACCGATCACACCTTTGGTAAGGTCACCACCCGCTGCTTCGAATTTGAAAGAATTGTAACTCTTCTTTAGGTGCTCTATGTGTGCCAAGGTACGCGTATCTATATCAAAGCGCGGGGCATGGAGTTCAAATTTAATAGCGTCTGCTCTAATTCGAACATTCTCTTCTTTAAGATACCCTGCGAGATACTCATTTATCCCCACTCTGACCGCTTTTGGATTGGTAATCACGCCGTAAGTCCCCGGCTCACCGTAAGCAATATGCACAACATCTGCGAGCAAATCAAGTATGGCGAGATCGTGCTCGACGACGAGGACAGTCTTTCGCTTTGCAAGTTCTCTAATTAAGTAGGCAACGTTAACGCGTTGATATATGTCGAGGTAGGGAGTAAGCTCGTCGAAAAAGTAGAAATCTACGTCACGAGCGATGGTAGCCGCAATCGCTAGGCGCTGTAATTCTCCTCCGCTTAAGTGTCTTACTTCTCGCTCTTCGACATTATCCAGCTCAAGTCGATCGAACAGCGTACTTCGTATTCCACGTTCGTCGGCCTTTTCTATAAGATCGATTACCTTGCCGGTGTACGCGCTAGGGATGAGGTCGACGGATTGTGGCTTGCTCGCAGTTCTGAGTCTGCCGTCATAAACATTTTTCAAATAATCATGAACGTCTGTACCAGAGTAGTATTCAAGAACATCTTCTTCGCTAACATTTTCTCGACCAAAGTTAGGTTTGGTCTCCCCTGTTAAGATGTTGATTATAGTGGTTTTGCCTATGCCGTTCGGGCCTAAGATACCAGTAACGCGGCCACTGCGCGGAATCGGCAATCCATACAGAGCATAACTATTAACGCCATAGCGGTGGGTGGGTTGCTCAAGTTCTTCAGGTAAACTGACTATCGTTATTGCACCGAATGGACATTTCTTAATACAGATCCCGCACCCCACGCAAAGCTCTTCTGAAATAACTGGTTTACCGTTCGCTCCGATAACGATCGTTTCGTCGCCTGTTCTGACCGGGGGACAAAAACGCAGACACTCTGTGCCGCATTTCTTGCTGCGACAATTGTCTTTTTTTAGTACTGCAATTCTCATCGGAATGTGCTCGGTTATCTTGGTCACGCTGGATTAAGCAATATAGTCCAAGTGACAAACCAGAATGCAACGGTCATGAACACTAGGAAAAACCAGTCCGTAGCGCGAAATTCTTTCGCATCAACACCGAAACGAGGCAGTATGATCCTTTGACTGTATACGATTACAACAAGGATGAAAAGGCTGTAAGCAGGCAGGTAGAACGAAGCCACCCCTCCGATAATGCCCAATAGCGAGGAAAGCACCGTCTTTTTAATGCCTTCAACATGTTTTACTTGTCTTCCGGGCTCTTGCTTTTCATCGGCTTTTACCAAACCCTTTTGTTTAGCCTTTCGCGAGGCATCTTTTTTTTCAGTTTTGGGGGCGGATTTACCTTTGGTTTTTGCCATGCTTTGACATCAACTAACATTCAACTGTGCTTATATGTTTTGCGGCTTCACGACGGCAAAACTAGGCGTGTTAATCTCAAACGCCAACCAGCGTCTTAATTAATATTGTGAACAGACCGTAGATACGTAAGGCAGAGACTTTCTGCAAAAAGGGTTCACATCTCAGTCAAACGACGCGTGATAGAACTCAGTCTGATTAGTACACGGACAGCGAAGCGAGGGGTGATCGCTTGAAGACGGTAATGACAAGCGTTGACGTGGCAGCGCTATTGCCAGAATTTGACAACCTGATCGGAGCAAAACTGGAAAAGGCATATCAACGTACACCCGTCGAACTTCGCTTAAAGCTTGTTACGAATACGGGGAAACGAGATCTTATAATTGAGGCCGGAAAGCGGATACACCTCACCAACGCTCCCGCTGCGGCACCCGCCCAGCCACCAAGCTTTCCGATGCTGCTTAGAAAAGAACTCAAAGGTGGACGGATCAACACGATCGAGCAGCATGATTTTGATCGGGTTGTCGAAATACGTTTTGTTCGTAGCGACGATGAACGCTACTTGATATGCGAGTTCTTTTCAAAAGGAAACGTCATCCTTACTGACGAGTCTAAGCGAATCATATTGCCCTTACGAGGCATGAGGTCAGCTTCGCGACAAGTCATAAGGGGGCAACAGTACGAGTACCCGTCGGCGCAACTCAGCCCCGTTGACCTATCCTACAATGAGTTTGAAGCAGTCATAACCTCCATCACCCGTGATGTTGTTAGAACGCTTGCGACGCGTTTCAATATGGGTGGTTTATATGCAGAAGAAGTGTGTTTGAGAGCCGAAGTCGAAAAAAAAAGCGAGAGGCTTACCCCAGAAGAGGTGCAAAGGCTCTATGCAGCGTTGAGAGAAGTTTTTGAACCGTTGCGATCGAGTACGTTACGCCCTCATATTGTGTACGAACGTGAATTAGCGCCAATCGGTGTCCTTCCATTTGAGTTGGTACAATTCGACAGATGTGAAAAACGCTTTTTTTCAAGTTTTAACGATGCGCTCGACGAATATTACGGGTTAAACATTGAAGAATCACGACCCACTCCTGTAGCCCACACACGACTACAGAAGATTAGTGATAGGCAAACGGTGGCAATTCAACAGTTCAAGACACAAGAACGTGAGTATCAGTCGAAAGGGGATTTGCTGTTTGAAAAGTATCATGAGATCGATCGGGTAATTAAATCGGTAAGAGAGGCGCGGAGGTTAAAAACTTGGGCTGAGGTTAACCAGGCGTTAACCTCTTTCTCGTTTTTCAAGGAGATCGATCCAAGCACAGGAACGATTACTCTGGAAGTTAGCGGTGTTTGTATCGATATCGTTGTGGATGAAAATGTCCCTCAAAACGCTCAGAAGTACTATAATAAAGCGAAAGTAATGAAAGCCAAGGCCGAGGGTGCGGAACGTGCGTTGGCTCTCTCATTGAAAAAAATAAAAGAAGAACAAGGAAATGAATTAAAACAGGAGGGTCCTGAAAAACGTCGTACCAAGAAAAAGCGGCTTCGCTGGTATGAGCAATATCGTTGGTTTTTTTCTTCAGAGGGTTTTTTGGTAATCGGGGGCAGAGATGCAGATACAAATGAGGAATTGGTGAAGAAGTACTTGGAACCTCGAGACCTATTTCTTCATGCTGACGTTCACGGAGCGCCGGCCGTGATTGTGAAATCGCAAGGCAAGGAAGTATCAGAGATAACCTTAAGCGAGGCAGCGCAATTCGCTATTTCTTATTCTTCGATTTGGAAACAAGGTCTTGGTTCCGGTCGTTGCTACTGGGTGTATCCCAAACAAGTGTCGAAAACTCCTGAATCTGGAGAATACTTGCCTAAAGGAGCGTTTATTATCAGGGGTGAGCGGCATTATCTCGAATCAGCGGCCCTACTCGCTATCGGTCTCTACGACGAAAAAATCGTAGGTGGGCCTGTATCAGCTATCACTAAGATAGCTCATCCTCTTGTCGTGATTGAGCCTGGAAAGTATAACTCAAGTGATTTAGCAAAGATGATCTTAAGGGAACTTCTCGGCACGGTGCGAGACGACCAGAAGAAGGGATTAAGGAAGATCATTACCACCGATGGGGTGGCTAAGTTCATTCCGTCCGGATATTCTGAGATAAGTAGGGTCGAATCATGATGAGACAGCTTTCACGCCAATGAGTTATGCGTTCGAAATACGATCGAAAAAGCATTTATACATAACCATATAAAATGAGGACACCAACAGGACATCGTAAGCGGTTATTGACGAGAACAAACTTGATCGATACGGCTTTTTGAGTTCCTAATAAACTACCTATATCGATGAATGATGACAGGATTCGCTATTGCGTTCGGATCCTGAAAGAGGTATTTGAGTATGGCAAAACCAATGTTTGTTAAATTTGACACTCCAGACGAGATTGAAAACAAGTCGTTAGAAGCCCTAGAGAGCGCCCGTGATACAGGGAAAATAAAGAAGGGTACGAACGAAGTCACGAAAGCGATTGAGCGAGGAATCGTTCAACTCGTATTAATTAGTATAGATGTCCAACCTGAAGAAATCCTCGCACACATTCCCCCCCTTTGCGACGAGAAAGGGATATCGTACGTATATGTAAAACGACAGAGCGATCTCGGAGCTGCGGCAGGACTTGACGTTGGCTCAGCAGCAGCTGCAATCATAGATGCTGGGAAGAGTAAAGCCCTCGTCGACGAAGTCGTCGAGCAAATCAAAACGATTCGCTCAGGCTAGTCTCGTAGGACAAATCACGGAGGGTATACTGTGGCAGAATATAACGACGCAACGCCTGCAGAGATAATCGAAATAGTTGGGAACACCGGAATGCACGGAGAGGCGAAACAGGTAAAGTGCCGCGTCCTCGAAGGCCAAAACAAGGGAAGAATAATCACGCGAAATTGTGTCGGCCCCGTTCAAATCGGAGACATACTTATGCTTCGCGAAACGTCACAC
>DASVJT010000116.1:0-2501 GCA_036385775.1 archaeon | reverse complement strand
CTACCGCTACGATACTGACCAGTTACCTCGAAGAGCTCGACATAGACATCGACAAACGACTCGCCACCGCTTTGCTCTACGGCATAAGAATAGACACACAGGACTACAAAGTCCACGTGACTCCAGCGGATCTCGCTGCTGCGACGACACTCATGCAGCTCTCCGACAGAGAGGCCCTCATCCAAATCGAATCGCCAACAATGTCGATGGAAACGCTCGACATATTAGGGGAGGCTATTCACAACAAACACATTACCGGGAGTTATCTAATCTCAAACGTTGGGTTTATCCATAACATCGACGCGCTCGCACAAGCTGCCGATTACCTGCTCAACCTTGAGGGGGTCACCGCCGTTGCGGTCTTCGGGATGAATGACGAGAAGATCCACTTGTCAGCGAGGAGCAAGGATGTACGAGTTAATATCGGTGAAGTGATGAACCAAGCATTTGGCGATATAGGCTCGGCTGGCGGCCATTCAAACGCCGGTGCCGCGCAGATCTCTCTTGGGGTTTTTTCGGGCGTGCGCGACCGCGCGACGCTGCTGCATCTCGTCGAAGAGGTCGTGACACGCAGGTTTTATGCGGAAATTGGCGTCGAACGAGACGAGTGAGTGTGGTTCTGCTCCTTATTGCTCAGTTGTTGTGATCACGTTCGGATATCGCGCGTCGAAGCGTTGCAGCTTGTCCCAATGCTTACCTGAGAACTCGATAACTAAAAATCACTTAAACTTGGGAGGGGAGAGCACGCAGTTGCTGAGCCTTGACGAACGCGATCAAGTCATGAACAGTGGGGTGCACAGCACGCTTGCTCGAAACGTAATAACCAGCTACCGCGTTCGCTAAGCAAAGACGAAACGCTGGCGTCAAGCCGAGAAGCTCACCAAAGATGTTGCCAGCGTTCCACGCATCCCCCGCGCCCGTTGATCGGTGTAGTTCCACGTCATATGCGGGGAAAAAGGTCACGTTATCGTCCATCGAGGCCGCAAACGACGGGGTGTGATAGTCAATCCGCGGGGTCACTCGCCGCTTGAACGCGATCGCACGCTCAATTGAGACCCCACCTACATGCTGCCCCAGCTCGTTTTGATTCATGCTCAGCATGTCAAGGTTTTTGTTCGCTATGACACGTTCGAAGAGCTCTGGAAGTTCGTTAGTGCGAGCGCTCGGATCCGCTGAGTCAAAATACGTCTTGACGTTGTACTGCTTGGCGTACTCGAAAGTTCTCGTTGCAAGATCAGTGCCACCAACGACGTTGGTGCCCCAGTCGTGAACGGAGACGAGCTGGCTACTCTCGATTAATTTGAGATCGGAGTCCCTTAAGCTGTCAAAAGTAAAATCGTAGTTTGAGCCAACGTCGTTGAGCATCACGTTGATTTTTCGCTCGCCGATCTCAATTGCTAGGGTCTGCCCCAATCTCCCGTCCGTTTTTGCGTGGGAGACATCCATGCCGCTGTTCCTTGCGAAGAATTTCAAAACGTTATAGCCAAATTCGCTGGTCCTACCGATGAAATGAGAGCTTATCCCAAGACGAGACAACGCGACAGCGGTATTTACGGCGCCCCCACCTGAGAGCACATTTTGAACAAAGCCGGGAATATTGCCCCCGCCTGCCTTGTACTTCGTTCGAAGCTCACCACAAAAGGCGCTTAAATCGTCGACCTGGAGGAAGTGATCCAAATAGAAGCTCGGCGTGCAAACGACATGTAGCTTTTTCGTCTCTCGAAGGTCGAGTCCCGTTAGGATCTCAATCAATTCGCGCTTGACGTCCTCGTGAACCGCTTTCAAGGCCAGCCTCCGCTGTAAATTCTAAAAGGGAATGTTATTTATACGTTTCTTACCGTACGCATATACACATTTGCGGCGAAACGTCTTTCGGGAGATAATATGCCTATCCGGAGTTCTTACGAACTGACGAGGCTTTTTTTGGCGCTTTCAGACGTTAGCCGTCTCGAGATACTCAACCAGCTGTGCGAACGAACGTCAGTCGTCGACATTTGCAGACAGTTTGATTTGCTTGTACACGAAGTGGTGCGCCATCTCCGTCGGTTAGAAGACGTAGGACTCATCCATCAGCTCCCAAATGGCGACTACGTCATATCAGAATATGGAAAGGTGGTCACAACCTTCGTTGAGGGCATAAGCGACGTCCATGATTTGTTGGAATACTGGGAGCGCCACTCAGCGACTGAACTTCCACAGCACCTGAAACGTTTGCCTGCCGACCTTAGTGAGTTTTTTATCTCAGAGGGTGACCAGGTGGCCACAGCAGCAGCGGGTATAGTGCATGAAGCGAAAAGCTTCCTGTGGGTTTTGAATTACGTCGTTGATACGACAACGGTCAAGGCCTCCGCAGTTGAAGTGCTCTGCAAACGCACGGCGACAACAGAGCGCACCTCCATCCGATGCGTCGATGGTGTCAACACCGTGCTTCTGCTTAACGAATTTTGCGCGCTCATCTGTTTCCCGCGGGTGACTACCCGAGAAGGGTACGACATAGATAC
>DASVJT010000115.1:0-6873 GCA_036385775.1 archaeon | reverse complement strand
ACTCGTACACCCTGCCGTGCTTGCGATAACGACTATAACGAGAATGCAAGACGCGGCTGCGAGATATCGTGGTTTGAACTTCATAATTTCCACCTTCAATAGCGCCCTTGTAACAGCACACGTCTTACTAAAATGAAACGGATTTGGCTCATTTGTAGGCAAGCACTTACCTGGTTCATTCGCCTAGCCGTACTGTCGCCGTTGATTCAACTGCACCTGTATCTTTTTAATAATCTGTAGCGCCTGCTGTCTGGCATAATCGGGCAACCACACATCGTGTACTCGGTCTTGCAGATATCAATAGCTTCCCAGTTGTAGAACACTTCCTTAAGACCTGTTTAGCTGCCATGTCCCGTAATCGTTTTTATAATCTGCAAGCTGTCTTAGGCGTTCATCGACATGACGCAACCCTCACGCATGACAAAGTGTAATAGAACGTGATATGAAGAGGATTAAGGAAGCGCCGTGCGGAAGTAGTTCCGTAACCAATTCTACGCCCAAAGAAAAAAAAAGAGATTTGCTGAATTAAGGTTATAGCTGAATTATCATGTGAATAAGGCAGCAATTCCACCGATGAACAATAGTATAACTGCTAACCAAGCTATCCAAATTACAAAAACTGGAAATAGCGCTAAAATGATCGCGAGTATAATAGCAAGTCCTATCATCCCACCTGCACTCATTTGTTTTGTCTCCATACTTTTCACCTCCTGTTGAATTTAAGTCTTGAATTCAAGTTCCGATCTTAATATTTATTTTTTCGGCGTGGAAAACGTCGAATTTAAGGGTTTCTTATGTCCGAGGTAGTTAAAAACGCGTTACCTCCCTAGTTTTACATGTCTGGTTTACCCTTCGAGAGCCCAAGCGACGAGGTAAGGCAGGCGAAGGCAAGGAGAAAGCTGAAGGAATAGCGCGTACAGAAGTGATACCCCATCCTTTGCCGGTAATTGTGTCACAACAACCTGGATAATATTTTTTTAGATTTTAGGCCCGTGAAGGACTCCTTTATTATCTATGATTACTGTAACAAATCTATATTTAAGCACTAATCGATTGAAAAAATGAAAGAAAGAAAGGAGCGACCTAAAAGTCAATACGTAGAAGATCGCCTCATTAGAAAGCTGAGAATCTATCTTATTGTGACGCTCGTCTTATTTGCCGCTATAATAATTGAAGTGTTAGAAGGCAGATTTGGCATTGCATCTGTTTTAATAGGTGTCCTTATTGGCCTAGTGATAGGCATCATAATCAGTCGTGAATATCATCTTAGTTGGGATGAAGAAACTAACAGCGTGATCGGTCACATTGACTGGATAGGAGCAGTGCTTCTAGTGTGTTATCTGATTTTCGTATTCACTAAAAGTTATTTTCTGGGATTTTATGTGCAGGGGGCCGCTTTATTTGCTATTGTTCTCGGCATCACGGCAGCTACCATGCTAGGAAGGATAGTGGGCACTAGACGTGGAATAAATAAACTTCTGAAAACCTTAGAAATTTAAAGACAAAGCATGAATACCATAGTCTATATTCGTGCTTCGACAGCGGACCAAGCGACGCGCTCTGTGCTTGTACGTGCGTCACCGCGTAAGTCGTGAGACAAAAAACCATTTTTTGCTGTTTTGCCTTGAGCTACTAAACTGCGTAGAACACGCTCGTCGGGAACTATGAACCCAATAGAGGAGCTTTCGGACTTGCTTGAGTTTTTCAACATTATAGCGAGAATCCGGCAAGACGGGTTAGCGGAAAACGGCTCGACCTGCCCTCTCACGATCGAACGACGACGGACGCTGAGCACATTTTGAAAACGACGGTAAGCCTCTTAGATGATTAGCCGCACGAGACGTCTCAGAGTCGTGGGCGTGCCGGATATTGCGTAACGCGGTCTCATCGTATCTTTCCGCAGTGTGTCGACGGACCATCAATGTCCGATCGACTCGTTTCGTCGATTGGCGAAAAAGGCACGGGCGAAACGTTTGGCACGTTTAGATGTTTAGGAACCGTTCTCTTGGGGTGACGATGTCACCGGTTAAGCTATGCTGGAACCGTCAGGCTCTTGGAGCTATCAATCGTGCGAATTTTGCGCGTAGCTACGCATTTTGAATTTGTTACAACTGTGAGACATTTGGAAAGCGCTAGCCACTGTCACGCGGTACGGGCTCACGTTGCATTTTTACCTACTCATCCTCCTCCTCTTACGAGCGGGGAGTCGTGTAACGTCGCGCAACTCGGGAGCATCAGAGTCCATTGCAGCCACCTTGCGTGCGTATAGGGTTGCTCCAGGCTGGGCGGAAATGCCATGCGCGAAGACGCTGAGGATCACTGTCGCGAGGACGATTGTCGCGATCTGTGGAGCAAGAGTAGCGAGTGCTGGTTCCTCCAAGGCGACAAGCACGAGGACGATAGATGCAAGGCCACGCGGCCCGAACCAGCCAAGAAACAGCACTGAGCTCCGGCGCAACTTCGTGCCAACAAGAGAAATCGCCACCGGCAGCATGCGGATAACTGTCAGACTGAGAATCGCGTAGAGCACGATCGTCCAGTCAAGGACTCCGAGCAGTGAAGTTGCGACAGCACCGACAAGGAAGAAGACCGCTAAAAGGAGGAGTTCCCCCTCAGCTTCGCTGAAGTCAGTAGTCGCCTCTTCGACGTCGCCTACTGTAGCTCCGGTAGCAAACCCTCCGACAAAGGCTGCAATGAAGCCGCTGCCGCCAACTGGTCCCGCTACACTCCAGGCTAAAATCGCGAGCGCCATGAAACTCAGGCGCTTAAACGTCCTAGTCATCCAGCCACGTCGCGTGGCGCCTCTAATCAGCCAACCGCCAGCGACGCCGACCAGAATACCTATGACCACGCCAATACCGATTTGTTCCGCGGCGATCACCCAGAAGCTAGGGGGCTCGACGCCCTCTTGAATCGCGGCAAGCGCGAGGAAGACCAGGAGAAAGGGCACCGAACCACCGTCGTTTAGGCCGCTTTCGACGTTGAGCGCCTCGCGAATGCGAACCGGCACACGTTCACTGGTCACGATCGCTTGTCCCAAGCCCGCATCCGTCGGGGCGAGCACTGCGCCTATTATCGCTGCCTGCCAAATCGTAAGGTTGGTAAACAGGAGCGCCGCAATGACCGCGCCAGCCGCGATCGTTAGCGGTAGACCGATAACAAGCAGGCGGGCAGGCAAGTTGACGTTTACCCGGAACAACGAAATGTTTATCCGCGACGCGTCAGTGAACAGGACCAGCACAAGGGCGATGCTGCCGACAAGCAGAAGGACGTCAGTGTTGAGCACTGAGCTTGTGACGTGAGAAGCGCCGAACAACATGCCCGCAACGATGAAAGCCATAGGCGCTGTCACGTTGAGTCTCTCAACACGACGAGAGACAAGCGCGAAAACAAAAACGATGGCGGCGAAAACGGCGAACTCTATTTCGTACATAGTAGTCGTTGCGTCTTTCATCGCAGCGTCGCCCTAATGGGTTGCCGCCGTACTCTCTTAGTGCCGCGAGTTCCGGAAGCAGCTTAGAGCGCCACTGCGACTTGAAGCGTCTTGCGCTTTGAATCGTTAGCACGCGCAGGGTAGACCCACCTACGTGGTTGTGGATCGAAGTACAAGCTACTTAAAGATTGCTTTATAGGCGTGTATTAGCCTTCTAAATGACATAATTGATGTCCTGCTTCAGACGTTCACATCGAGCGGGTACTCTGTTTCTGGAACGTATTGTAACGACTTTTTTTGAGCGAAATGCTACTTTCGTCACGCAAACTCATTGGAAAGTTATGAGGCGAAAAAAAACTTTGTTGTTTTTTCAGCTTGCTTAATGAGCACGCTTGCCACGTTCGCCCGTTTCTATGGCACTCATTGGGATTTAGAAAAAAAAGAAGGAGGGTGGATGGGTTACATCCATCTTCCTAAGAGTCCTGATATTATCAACCATAGCCCGAGGATGATTAGAGCTATCGCGACTAAAGCTGTGGCCGTTAGTACGCCGGAGATAGGATTGAACAGCGCGATAATTCCGAGTATTACGGCGATTATGCCCACGATTGTCATCCCTGGGGTGCCGCGTGCGGCTACCGCGAAACCAGCGAATATCAATGCCAAAGCTACTATCCAGCCGAGGGCCACGCCCCCCACGACTATCGGGTAGACGAGTATTGCTATTGCTAGTAAAAGTGCGATAATTGATAGACCTGCGTTCAAAAGTCGACGCCATCCTGAGATGCCCTCTGAGAACACCCGGACGAATTCTATACCACTAACAATGAAGAGCGCTATAGCAAGGAATCCTACGAGAACTGCAGCCGTTGCACCTGGATATGCAATTGCGTAGCCACCTAATATAAGGACAATTAGGCCGGCGATGATCTCGCCTATGCGCAGCCACATCGAAGTTTTTTCATCTGCCATATGATTTTCACCTCCTATTCAGTTTTTTTAATGTAAACGGTTAAGGAACGTCAGAGTATTTAATGTGTCTTACCTCTTTTAACGGTACGCTGCGTCCTGTGCGTCTTAAAGGCTGCACCGATGTCACTGCGGAGTTGCAGAAACTGGCCGATCTTCACAAATCAGGCATACTCACGGACGAAGAGTTTGCCGCGACGAAGAAGAAGCTCCTGGGATTATTGGGGCAAGACAACCTATTTGAAACAGTCCCTTGCCAGCCCGACATATGCCAACGGCTTGTGGCGCGGCTGTAAGAATGAAGCTGGCTCCGTTATCGTAGGATATAACCCCTTAACGAGAGGGAGCAGGCAACTCGCGACGAGACGGGCGTTGTACCCATTTGTAAAACGTTCCGTGCGTACTGTCCTGAAATTAGGTCTCAGTTTTATTGAACGATGATCGTCCTTTACTCCTGCTGGTGGATGTCGCAGCGGTAGGGAAACGTTCCAGTGGTATTGAACTGAAACGTGTAGATGTCGCCCGCGCTAATGTCTCTCGATGAAAATTCCTTGCTGTCTGACGTAATCTGGTGGTCGAACGAATCATCGTTCCTCCATGTCTCGTTCGCCCCTTATTGAATCGTAAGCGCAGAGGGGTGAAAGGTATAATCTGTTATCACCCCATATACTGACTCGTAGCGCTGATAACCGGGCTCGGACTCGGGTTTGAAGACGAAGTACAGCCAGCGATCAGTACGTTTCCGATCACTGTAGCAGCTAACACAAATAGAGTGCGTTTCTTCACTTTTTTGCCTCCACGTTATACGGACGGATTTGCGTATTTACCATCGCTCTGTCATTCTTCGCTTGCTTAATCAGTCTTCTCCGAGGAATATATAGTGAATTGGACGATGCGTTTTCTTGTATTTTAGCCGGTGCTAAAAAAGCGTTCGGAACAGTACTGTCAAGGAAAAGCAAAAAAGACGCAATAGCGAAATTTTCCAGTTTTTTGAGGACAAAGTGTTATAAATGGAACCCCCCTTTGTCTTTGTTGTACACTTTTGAACATTCAACATAGTTACGGGAATTGCTAGGGGGAGACCAATAGACATGAGTTGTAGTAATTATTGGGATCCTGCTCGAGGAGCCTCTCATCTTTTTCAGACTCCCAAAGAAGAACGAAGAAAAGAAAAATGTTCGCTCAGTACTATGCTAAGAATGCAGGCCTTTTTTTCTAAACGGTGATGAACTATGAGCAAGGAAGCTAAACATTCAGGGGATAATCTGGTCATTATGGCTGGTTATCAGGCCATAGAGCCGGCCGAGAAGAACTTCGACCAGCTTACACAGCTGGTAAAGGACAAGAAAGTAAAGTGCGAGGGCATGATCCTAGTCGAGCGTGACAAGGAAGGTCAGTCGAAGATCGCTGCGACCGTTGACAGTCAAGGCCGCCAGGGGACGGGCTGGACCGGTGGTGTCGGCCTTATTATAGGCCTCGTCTCGCCGCCGCTGCTGTCCTCGGTCGGTAGGAGTGCTGCAACTGGTGGACTAATCGGAAAATTCGCCAAACGCAAGGTGGAGAGCGGCATCGAGAGTGGGCTCGGCGACAAGCTTAAGCCGGGCACGGCAGCCATCATCGCCATCGTTGACGAAAGAGATCAGCTTGCGACCGAGCAGGCGCTCGCGGACTCGCCGGCCAAATCGGTTGCTCAGATGGACAAGAAGGGCCTGGAGGGCCTTAAAGAAAGCTTGGCAGAGGCGGGCGGCAAGTTCACCCCCGATCGCACGGTGCTGCCTATCCCTGATCGCAGCTTCGGCGGAACGATCGGGCGCACGATGGACGAGTCAGTTGCTGACTGGACGATCGTCCCCGGGCCCAAGGCGCCAGATGGTGCCCCTAACGTCCTCGTCGTCCTCATCGACGATGCCGGGTTCGGCAACCCCGACACGTTTGGCGGACCGATTCGCACGCCGAACCTCACGCGGGTGCAGGACATAGGCCTCACCTACAATTGCTTCCACGTAGCAGCCTTATGCTCCCCGACTCGTGCCGCTCTGTTGACTGGCCGCAACCACCACCGGGTGGGATTCGGCTCGGTAGCCGAGTTTCCGGGCCCGTTCCCGGGCTATTCAACGGCGAGGCCGCGAAGCTGCACAGCATTCCCGCGCATCTTGCAGGAGAACGGGTACGTTACAGGGGGGTTCGGCAAATGGCACCTTACGCCAGACAATGTCCAGGGTGCCGCAGGACCGTTCGACCACTGGCCGCAGTCGTGGGGCTTCGACCACTATTGGGGGTTTTTGAGCGGGGCAGCAGGCCAGTACGATCCTATCATCACTCAGGATAACTCTATATTGGGCGTGCCGGAGGGCAAGAACGGCACACAATACTACTTCCCCGACGACTTGACCGACAAGGCCATAGAGTGGTTGCACGCGGTGCGTGCCCAGGACGCAACCAAACCGTGGATGATGTACTACTCCACCGGC
>DASVJT010000114.1:0-1881 GCA_036385775.1 archaeon | reverse complement strand
TTTCCATCGGAGAGATTCTCTCGCGATGTCTTCACGTTCGATTGCGTTTCGTCCTGCTCTGCCGATCTGTAGTTCCCTGTTCTTCTTTGGTCGTGCTATTCTTATCCCTCCCGAGTTTTGCTTTCTTTGTAGGGGAACGTTTGGCTAATAAACGCCTGATAAATAATAATTACTTTTTTTGTATATAAATCTTTGTTTCGGCTTTGGCCCCTGGTTTAGCTTGAGAACCTGCACATGTGGAATCCGGAGAAGGTCAAGATCATAAAGAAGGCGATCGATCCTAAGAGGAGATAGTCTCTGCCAAGAACACTGCATATTTAGAAATCACAGCAAAAGAAGTAGACGGCTCAGAGGAAGGGATATATGAGGGAGAAACCTCGAGCCGTTACGAGATAACGTTTACCACCTTATATGAATAGTAATGGAGTATTCGTAATAGTATTTAAATCTTTTGACTGTGCTTTCAGTCGGCAATATATGGGGATTTTGGTGCTGTGCAATATAAAATTTGTTTCGGCTCAATGATGAATAGGAGGGAGGAAAAGTCGTGACGGTAAAGGGGGAAGAAACTCTTATCGACTTTTGCCGAATACTATGTAGTCAATTGTCGAGATAAGTAGTTTTCGATCAAGGCATACAACGAAAGAGGTATAACTATAGAGTCTAGACTCTAGAGTCAAGAGGGTAGACTCTATGAGGGTAATAACACTGGCAAATCAGAAAGGAGGATGCGGCAAGACTACAACTGCGGTTAATCTCGCTGCCTACCTGACCTTAAAAGGCAAGAAGGTGCTATTAGTAGACCTTGATCCCCAGGGATCTTCCACAACCCACCTTGGCATGGACAAAAACACGATAACCAAAACTATGAATGACGTGATGCTGGGGCGACATAATTTTTCCGACATCATTCTACATACAGAGATCCAGGGATTGGATATCGCACCTGCGAACAACGATCTAGGCGAAGCTGAGATGGTACTAACAAAACAGGCCTTCAGAGAGCAGATTTTGAGGACGAAGCTAGCCAATCTGGATAGCTATGACTATACAGTAATCGACACGCCACCCTCATTAGGGAATTTGACCATGAATGCAATCATCGCCTCAGACACAATCATAGTGCCTATTCAAACCCAGTTCTTCGCCGTGGAAGGACTGGCACAGTTAACAGACCTCCTAGATGTTATTGCAGGGATGGGCTACAAGCCAACGCGTCGGTATCTTCTGACGATGCACAACAGAACGAGGGTTATCAGCAAACGCATAGCGGAGAGTGTCCGAGAACTTTTTGGAGAGGACGTGTTCAAGGTCGTTATTCCCGACACCGTCAAGCTGGTCGAGGCACCCAGCTATGGCAAGCCGATATGTCTTCATGCGCCTCAATCGCCCGGTGCTCGGAGCTATGAAGAGCTGTCAAAAGAGGTTATATTATGACTCCAGGACCTGGAGACCGATTCGATCACCTGCTGAAAGGCATGAAGTCTAGAGTCGATAGTCTAGACTCTGTAGTCGAGACTGAAAAGTCAAGAATCAATATTCAAGAGTCTAAAGGCCAACTGGGTGAATCGACGAATGTGGGTCCAAGAGTCGATAGTCTAGACTATATAGTCGAGACTGAAGAGTCAAGAGTCGATATTCTAGATTCTATAGTCGAGAGTCTAGACAGCACAGCTCTTGAGGAAGCGATCAAAGAAGCCAACAAGAAACCAAAACTTGGTGTCTACTCACCGCTGGCCGCTGCCATGCTGAGATACAAGGCGATCACCACACCACGTTATTCAATGGGATCGGAACTGAGGATAATAATAGAGCAAGCACTCAAAGAAGCCTATCCACAGCTCTATGATGAAGTACAAAAAAGGATGAAGGAAGGCCAAA
>DASVJT010000113.1:0-11562 GCA_036385775.1 archaeon | reverse complement strand
AGCACGCCGCCGACGAGCGGACCGAGGAGGAACCCCGCGGAAAACGCGACCCCGTTCACGCCGAGGGCGAAGCCGATGTTCCCCTTGCGAAAGGCGTCGGTGACGATCACGACGCTGTTGGTCATGAGCAGTGCGCCGCCGACGCCCTGTATCATGCGGTACACCAACAAGTCAACTCCGTGGAACTGCGGGAGCGACAGCCCGCACAGCAGCGATCCGACGGTGAAGATGACAAAGCCGAGGTTGTAGAGGTTCTTACGTCCGAGTATGTCCGCGAGCCTGCCCACCACGGGTACAATGGCCGCGATGATAAGCAGGTACCCTAAGAGTACCCACATCATGGTGATAAAACTCGCCTGCAGATCCGCTAAGATGGTGGGCAGCGCGATGATCACGGCAGACCCGTCGATCGACGCCATCAACACGCCAACGGTCGTTACGGAAAGCGCAATCCACTGGTAACCGATACGCATATCTCCTCTTCGTGTCCATTTCGTGGTGATTGTTCCCGCGTGTAAATGGCATTGCCAGTCTTGGACGTTTTAAGTCCCGTTATAGCACCGGGATTGTATCTTTAGATACTGCTCGAAGACAAATATAAACAAATCCCCTTAGCATGCCGCGACCTGTTAAAGGTATTATTCCCAGCAGCAGGTTCATCTATAAACGCCTCTTATACTATGGATGAAATTCAAAGTATACTCGATCAATCAAAACTGGAAGAATCTAATATTAAAAAGACGCTCGTGGGCTTTGAAATCACCGGAAAAAAGGGATAGTATCTAAAAAACATGTTTTGGGTGCGCTATTATCCTAAAAAAAGAAGAGTGATTTTGTGACGACCTCGAACGGCACCATCGAACTCATAGCTAAATACGGATTTATCGTTGTTGTTGTCTCTATTATAGCGGTGGGGGGCATCTGCGGTCTTATGTTCCTATTGGCCCCTATATTCGGCACGCCGTAATAAAATATTCTTTGTGACGATGATGCGCACAATTGGCGGCACTGATATCGTCACAAACGTGCTCGTCGATGCCGGATAGGAGTCATCACCGGCGAAGGTGGTGTAGTAGGTGCACGCGAATGTTTGACGAGCACATCCTCAAGAAAGAGCTCAAGATCTTGGAGCATAAAATCGAGACCTTAAAGATGATGAAAACGTGGGTAGAAAAGATGTAAGCCTTGCTTATATCTCCCTTTATCGCATTGCTGCGTTCTGGCTCATTAAAACGTTCTTCTCGTTTCGGTGTTTTTAATTACTCACGAGAAAGCCTAAAGCGATTATCACGACTCCAGCTAATGCTCTGACGTATCGCTCGCCGTCAAACCAGATATTGTGGTACTGCCCGTGTTTAACCAACACGCTCGCAACTCCGTCTAAAGCAATATAGATGCCGATCACCAGGAGCACGACGTTAAACCATTGAAATGCCATTTTCAGTTTCGCCCTCTGTGAATGCTCCGTCAGACTTTTTCTTCCTATAAGCTATCAAGACACGCGCAGCTCGCGCTCTGCCGCTCCTTCTACGTTGCTTCCAAAGAAAGTCACGCGAGCCGATGGTGTGGGACTCGTCGAAGCACTCTGTCCCGCTCGTCATTTCCATATCCTTCCGATTCCACCTCGATTGATGCCATTATTCACCGCACATAACGTACCTCTCTTGCCCCACGTTATAACGAAACCTCGCGCAACCAGCTCGTCCGCAATTTTTGTGCCGTCTCGGTCGTACTTGATGATTATCGTGCCTATCCGATCCAAAACGTCTTGCGAGGTATGCGTCAGAATATCGAATTCAGCACCTTCACAATGCATTTTAAGGAAATCGATGTGGTCGAGTCCGTTGGAGGTAAGGACGTCCGCGAGGGTGACAGATTCGACGTCAATAACGCTAACAAAACCACGGGCGTTTGGATAGAACGTGTGCCCGTAACTTTTGTCCTTAGAGATCGATAGACCCTTATTGCCTCGCACATGACTTACCGCTAGCTGAAGCGCCTTGACGTTGTTGAGTGCGTTAATAGCTATGTTTTTCTGCAAAAGCTCAAAATTGCTTGGATGCGGTTCATAACAAATAACGGTGTCGCTTGACACGCTCGCTTGTATGGCAAAAACCCCTACGTGCGCGCCGATATCTACCACCGTTCCGTTTGTAGGCCACTGTGAGTAGAGGTCGTTGCCAAGGATTTCGTTCAGGATTGACAAATCCCCTCTTTTCGGACGGAGAACGTATCTTGGACCATTTCGCGTGGTTACCAGTGTCTCGGCGTCTGCCGCCGCAAAGGGAGAGAGACGGATGAATAGGGGCACGTACCAATTTCGGACGAGCGCAATGAATCCGATAAATGCGCCTATAAGCGCAGCTATTCTCTCGACGTTCGAGAATAAATGCTTGAGTTCTCGCACTAAGGGCGATTGGAACTGGTAGAGCGTGTCTCGGCGCATCCGACCTCGTGATGACACTCGACTGTCGTTGAAATATGCCCTCGGCCGCTCGATTGGAGCTAGCTCCTCGTCGGGATGAAGGTCGCTAAGACACGCAGACGCATGAATTAACGCACACAAAACAAGGAAGAGCAGCGGTATTATCTTTAGGTTATTGCTTGCTGTCACGTTGTTACTTATTGTATGTTTGAATGTGGCCTTACTAAAGGCTGCCGCTTACGAAAATGCTAGAATCAGGCCGATTAGTGGCGTCTTGAATTGCCTTATAGCGTTGTGAGAGCCCTTGCTACGTTAATTTGTGATGATCGGCGCTTGGCGAACATACTTTGCGTCGTTCACCTGCTTAAGCATGAAATCGGCTAAGTCAGTGCGGGAAACGGGGGTTCCCAGCTCATCACGACCCAGATAGCCGGTCTTGACATTTCCTGTCTTCGGCCTATCATTCAGCAGGAGGACACGCATTAGGGTCCAATCAAGATTTAATGCCCGAATCACGTCGGACCAGCCGACGATGTCTGCATAAGCGTCTGGTGTAGCGGTCTTGACCAAGGCGATCATTGCCTTTAGCTTGATGCCCGGCTTATCATTCGGGTCTTTCGAGCTGGCCGTAGATAATGCGATCAGTCGGCGTACACCATGTTTATTCATCGCCGCTATTATGTGTCTCATTCCTTGCGTTATGGGAGTGCCTTTTGATTTGCCCGATGGCCCCATGACGCTGATAACGGCGTCGACTTCAGCAATCGTACGCTCGATCATCGCTTCGTCGGATAACTCTCCTTGTATGACCGTCAGGTGATCGTGCGTTATTGTAAGCTTTGAGGGGTTGCGGGCATATGCAATAACGTCGTATCCTTCCGTAAGGGCCTGTTCGACCAGTAATATTCCCACGTTCCCTGTAGAACCGAAAACAGCTATTTTCATGATTCGCTTATCTCAAAACCCAGGGCAGTCAAAATTTAGCATGTATCAACGACTTTGTAATTAACAGATGCTCGACTACCCTACGAGATATTCCTATTTAGCTTAGTCGCGCGCAGCTGATCACCGCGACTAAGTGCCTAGCGGCATCGTCATTCAACACTAGGGGATGAGGAGCAGATAAACGTACACGGCGTTGACGTACCCTTCGAACGAGAGCGCGCTGCGTTGTGCGTCTAAAGGAAAAAGAATGGTCCGGCGGGACGCTGGATGCCGCTCTCCGCCTGATCAGCTGTCAGAGGCCCCACGCGTTAAAAGTGTAAGCCAACCAGCTGGACGAAAAACGAGAGGAAATACACGATTGCAGCGCCTTTGATAGTCTTGGCCACGAACATGATGATAACAAAGGTGATCGGGCTAAACTCTTCGATTCCAGCGACAATAGGAACCAAATCGCCGGCAAATGGAATCCACGGCGAGATTACTAGGAGTACGGCCCCATATTTACCAAACCAAGCTTGGACCCTCTTTTCGCGGTCTGGATTATGAAATGGGATAATTCTCCGAATCCCATATTTCCCCAGAAGGTACCCCACGCACGCGCCAAACACCGACGCAGGAATCAACACAAACAGGATGACCAGCGGACTCACATTTTCGCTCAGCAGCAGCGCGACTGTCGGCTCTGTGGGGATCGGGAGCACTGATGAGGTCGCGCTGATGAGCAACAGTTCAAGCAACCCGTAGTTAGTGATGAAAGGTATCGATAAGCACCCAGTCACTTTGATCGGTTACGACTCTTCTACGCATTATAAAAAGGTAGTGACGATGACATCCAACCACAAGTTAGCATTTGTTGCTCACAATATCGATACATTCATTCACTCATCCTCAAAGCCCTCAAGAACTTCTTATAAGATCTCCCTCACCCACCTATCGGTCATCGCAGCAGAACGGACCAGCCTCACGACGAAGGTGGGTATATAAATGAAGCCTCGCAGAAGGAAGTCAATAAGCATGCACGGTGCGGCCACCGTCAGAAGAAAGGCAAGTGGTTATTCCTGCTGAGTTGCGCAAGCGCTTTGGTATTAATACAGGGGGCCGGCTTCTCATGGTGGCACTCGAGAGGAGGGACATCTGAGCCATTATTTTCAACAAAGTCTGGAGGTCATCTCAAAAATGGTATCACAAATGATTCAAAGCATGTTTGGCGCGGAACTGGATGAAATCTTGCAGGCAGCTGAAAACGAGGGCCTTCCAAAGACCGGCGACGGATGAGTGAGTGACATGAATAAGACGGAAGAGCCTATCGTCATTGAGCACTTGTCTAAGAATTACGGGCAGCAGGTCGCGCTCAACGATCTTAACCTAACGATTACGTCTGGCCTGTGCGTCGGGTACCTCGGTCCAAATGGTGCCGGCAAGACGACTACAATAAAGATCCTAACCGACCTTCTGAGAGCGACGAGCGGCAAGGCCTACCTTAACGGCATTGATGTAATCCGCCATCCCGAAGCTGCCCTCGAAGGCGTTGGCGCAGTCGTTGAGACACCTGAATTCTATCCGCAGCTAACGCCACGAGAGTGCCTTTCATACTTGGGAAAGATTCGGGGGATGAGCAACGATGCGATCGCGAGGCGCTCACTCGCCGTTTTAGAACAGGTCAAGCTCCTCGAAGTCACCGACAAGCGCACGGGGGAGTTCTCGAAAGGCATGAAGCAACGACTCGCGGTCGCACAAGCACTTCTGCATGATCCGTCCATTTTGATCCTTGACGAGCCCACATCCGGCCTCGACCCTCGCGGGATGGTTGAGTTGAGGGACCTCATAAAGGAGCTCAAAAAAGCAGAAATCACCATTTTGATGAGTTCGCACCTCCTGAACGAAGTGCAGGAGGTATGCGACAAAGTAGCGATCATTGATCGGGGCAGCCTTTTGACGTACGATTCAGTCGAGAACCTCTCTGTAGGACAGGAGGTAACGCTGTCTGTTCACACGTTGAAGCCGGTTACCCCCCCGGAGTTTGAAATCATAAAAGCGTTAAAGGGCGTTACGTCCGTGAAACGCACAGAGAACAACAAACTCATTATGAGCCTCTCCGGCGGTGCAGAAGAGCAATCCAAAGTACTGCGAGAGATCCTCAACTCAGGCGTCGACGTCGTTTCATATACGCCCCAGCACGCTGCTATCGAAGACGTGTACTTGCATCTCGTTTCCGAGGGGGATTACTAGCAATGCGACCGAATCAAATTCGTCAAATTGGGATAGTAACACGATACGAGCTTCTAAAATACCTCCGGGGGCGACGGTTGCTCGCCATTATTCTCCTGACCGTCATCATCAGCGCCATCTTTCTCGTCGTGCCTCCCGCCATCGGTTCTCAGTATTCCAAGGACCCGACAGATTTCGTCATGAACATGCTTCGGTTCTTGGGCGTACTGTCTATATTAAGCGCAACGTTCTTCGGCGCGGATGCCATCGTGTCAGAATTTGAATCGAAAACGGGTTACTTCCTCTTTCCTAATCCCATCCGTAAGACAACGATCTTTCTCGGAAAGTTCATCGCAAGCGCGCTTGTTTCGGTGGGCGTTATCGCGCTTTACTACGTGATCGCGGTCGTATCGGTCCAGGTGATCGACGGAAGCGTTCCGGCAAATACCGGCTTATCGTTCGCCTACGCGCTCGTGTATTTGTTCGCCATCCTCGCCGTCGCCTACCTGTTCAGTGCGATGATGCGAAGTTCAGTGTACTCGCTTATATTGACCTTCTTCACCTTCTTCCTCATCCTGCCGATCGTTGATGCCGTTGGTGAAATCGCCAAGTTCAAGGCATGGTTTTCGGTAACCTTTGCGAGTGGGGTTGCTACAGACATCCTCAGAAACCCTTATCCAACCGACACGGTGATCGCGACGACCGCGGGCAGGGGCGCGGGTCCTACTACGGCCGGACAGATGATTTCGATCGCACAGTACTACCCCGCGGTAACTGTGAGCCTTGTGGTAATGGCGGCATATTTCATCGTCGCACTCCTGCTGGCCATTGTGCTTGCGCGGCGGAGGGAGATGTAAGATAGAGACAACAAGTCTAAGGCTTTGAGAAGACGCGCAGGAAGATTTGGAAGCAGTGTTGTGAGAGTCGCGGGAGCTTCAGAGATTTCGATCGGCCAACTGCTTGCGGAGCAACGCAAATGCAAATAAGGTTTCATTATATCGGAGGCCTCCACGAAAGTATCGATTTATCACTTGATCCGCACGCAAATCTTTCATCTATTGAAGTCCAAAGGAGAAGACCAAAGTCACGCAACTACGTTTGATAGGAAAATATAAGGGTGCTGCAGCAAAGAAAGCGTGCTTTCGTAAATGGCGATGCAAATGAAGACCAAAACCCTTCGTCAATCGGTTTTGCCTAAAAGCAACTCCTCACAAGGTCTATGAGGCGCTCATGGATTCCAAGAAACACGCGGAGTTTACGTATTCACCGGCGATCATATGTAGGGAAGTCGGGGCGGAGTTTAGCACCTTCGACGGCTGGGCCTCTGGAGCGACCTTCGCCGTGTAAATACGCGGGTCGATCAGCGCTTGTTTCGCGCTTGTCAGATCGCGGCGAAACAACCACAAGGAACGCAAGCGCCCCCTCGTGCACTGTTTGATAGATCCTCGTCGAGAGTCCGGCAAGCTTGGTTAGCGTATGCGGCATTCGGATCGATGGGTAGTTGTAACCCGATTTTGCATGGTGAAGAGAGATTTTGCTACGATGAATCCCCAACAGCTCCTGTTTTGGCATCGCAAAGTCAGTCCGAAGGTCTTGGTAGTGTTCAGCGACTAGCATAGTAGTTAAAGTGGTTTGCGCTGCCCACTTAATGATTATGATTCGCTTTCCCGCTGCCACCACTATGATGCACATGGTTTTTCTCAAGGTAGTCGGTTTGTTCTTCGCAATTGCCGAAAGTCATCGGCAATAGCGGTTGTGATTTTGAACCGTAAGCTGCTTACACGCCTTGATGCCAAAGAACTGAGGACAAGTCGGCTAATTACTTCGTAATTATGTTAAAGAGAACGCACGTTACGAACAGAAGTCTGACGAATATCCCGTCTAGCCTACATCTTTCGCGTCCTGAGATGTTTTTTCGTTTGATCATACTCCCATAAACTGAACATAAACTAAATAAAAAGTTAAAAACTAAGATTAAATAAAATAAAATATTACCAAATTAGCTATACTTATATATACTCATAAAAACATCATATGCTGAGATAAAATGATAGATGAGCTGTACACACCACTCGAAGTTGCGAAGATGTTGCGGGTTGAACGAACCACAATATATGAGCATATCAAGAAAGGACAGCTGAAAGCAATTCGGATAGGAAACCGATACCGAATCACAAAAGCTCATCTTGAAGAGTACATACAGCAGAACGTGGTCAACGGGACTGATAGAGAGAAAAGGGTGTACAAATGAACGGTTTAGAACTATTTGCAGCAATTGTAATTATTGAAGGATGTATAGCTGTTGGAATCTTGTTTGAAGGTTATTTCTTCGATAAGACGTTCAAAGCACTTCAAAAGGGATTTGTTACAAGAGCGCAAAAAGGAGTTGCGACTACGGCAACAATCTAAGCGTTTTGCACGCCCTCTGAAACGCGCGTGACGCTGTTATTACAAAAATCACAAAGGTCTATTGAAAAATGATCTTTGTGAAGTACGAGGAGAAGTTATGGAGACAAAAATTGGTTATTTTGCATCGTTGGAACAGTACAAACCGATGGATGCGCTAGAACAGGCAGTCAGAGCAGAAAAAGTAGGCTTTAATTCCGTATGGGCAGATGACCACTTCCATCCATGGTACCACACAAATGCACAGAGCGCTCAAGCATGGGCATGGATGGGCGCGGCACTACAGGCAACTAAAAAAGTATTTTTCTCTACCTGTATTACCTGTCCAATCCTCAGGTACAACCCTGGAGTTGTAGCTCAAACATTTGCAACATTACGGCAGATGTATCCTGGCAGAGTTGGAATTGCGGTGGGGGCCGGAGAAGCTATGAACGAAGTCCCGGTGACGGGTAAATGGCCTACAGTACCAGTAAGACAGGCCATGACCGTAGAAGCCGTTGATGTAATGAGGAAACTTTGGGAAAGTGATAAACCTGTATCTTTCAAAGGCGAATTTTTCACCCTGGAGAAAGCATTCCTATACACCAAACCAGAAGACGTAGTGCCACTATATTTCAGTGGAATGGGTCCAAAAGGTGCCAGACTAGCTGGAGAATTCGGTGACCACCTAATGACAGTTGCCGCCGATCCAGACAAATTGAAAAATGAGACCATACCTAACTTTGTTATAGGTGCAAAAAAAGCAGACAAAGACCCTGAAAACATGGAACATGCAATGTTAATCTGGTATTCAATCGACGAAGACTATGATAAAGCAATTGAAGGTCTCCGATTCTGGGCTGGATGTCTTGTTCCATCAATGTTCAAGTACCGTGTCTGTGAAGCCACGGAAGTTGAACTCCACGCAGACATGGTAAACCACGCCATGATAAAAGAAAACTACATGGTGGCAACCGACGCCGAAGAATTGATCAAGGGAATTGAAAGGTTCACCGACGTAGGCATAGATCACTTTTGTCTAGGAAACAGCAGTCCAAATGTCAATAACGGTATTGACATATTCAAAGAAGTTATTCCCGCAGTAACTTCGTGAAAAAGAAATAAATCTTTTTCACTTTTTTTTGGACTTTTTTTAAAGGAGGATTAGAGAGAGAACATGAAATTTCACACGATTGAAAAAGTTAAAAATTGTTTTTTAAATGATGAATTCGCGGTTAAAGTTGATGAAAAGGTCGTAAACTAGGCAAAAGTTGCAATTTGAAAGATGGTTATAGTCTGAAGTGTACATAAATCGGATAGAGAACTTATTATAAACCGCATAATTCAATTTCATAAAGTAACGTTAAGGAGGATAGGATATGATCATAGTAAAAGCCACTATAACGGCCAAACCGGGTGAGAGGGATAAAATTATTTCAATGTCTCAGGATGTAATAGGACCCACCTGTTCAGAATTAGGGTGTATCAGTTATGAGTTATTTGCCAGCACTCAAGATAAGGATGTTCTTGTGATGTTTGAGCAATGGGAAAACAGAGAAGTATTAGAGACCCACATGCAAACGGAACATTTCAAAGCATTTGGTGCAGCCATTAAAGATATGGTTGCAAAAGAACTTGAAATAAGCGTTTATTCTGCTGAAAAAGTATAATCTTCCTCACTTAAAATAATAAAGGAGGGTAAACGATTATGACGAACGAACCAGGAACGATCGACATCACCCAAGTGAAAAACCTGGACGTAACCGCAAACCCGGCGGCGCTCGGACTGACCGCCTTAGGGGTGATAACCGTCCTTTTTAGCTTGAACAATGCAGGGCTCATAGGGCTCGGCTCGATGATCCTCGCTTAATTTCCGTCCTTCTTTTGTAGTTTTTCCAGCAGCTCATCGAGACGTTCGTACGAATCGTTAACCCCTTCTTCCATATCGGCTTGCATTATGCCGTCGCGACCCTCAACAGACAGAAACACCGATTAAGAAGTCAACCTCGTCCGGTTACCTAGCAATTCCTCAAAACTCGCCTTTTGGAGGATCACGTGCCGTGTTTCCGGGAGCCCTTCAAACTCAAATGTGCCTATGAACCTCTTGGGAAGTAATACCTCATGGTTTACCCCACGAAAGGCAAACTTGTTGCCGTCCCGATCCGTCTGAACGTATCGCCAACTCCCGCCATTTCGTGGCTCGAATATCCCCAGCGTGGTGGTGAGTCCGCGCGGACCGATCCACTGCACATGAGATCCGGACCGATGAATGCCTTAAAGACGAGCTCTCGCGGGCGTCAAATTCTCGGATGATGTTGAGCTCCTGTTTTCCAGGTTCTACAATAGTCTTGGCAGGATTCTTTGTTTTCTTAGATGAGCCCTTGTGTCCAATGAACCCCGCAGATCTATTTTGCGGACGGGTCCATCTCCATGACGCCAAAAACGTTCCCTTCAGTGTCCGTGCAGTAGGCGAGATAACCCTGACCTGCGACCGCCATTTTTGGCACCATGACGTTTCCGCCTGCGTCCACGATCTTTTTCGCAAAGTCATCGACAGACGCCACGCTGATCGTGTTCACCGTCACCTGCTCAGGCATCCTGCGCGGCATTATCGCACCGTTGATTCCCGGTTCGTCATCGGGTCCTGTCGTGACTAGCCAGTAATCCATGGGCGCTTCCCACTTTGTGATGGTCCAGCCAAACACCTTTTCGTAAAACGCGATCGCCCGCTTCGGGTCATCGGCAGGCAGTTCGAAATACATTACTCTTCCTTGTGGCATTTTAATTCTCCTATTTTATGCAAGTCTTTGAGACGCTAATACTTACACTCTTTGGCGGGGAACGGTCTTCGAGATGCCTTTTTGCCGCAGAAAGCACGGAATCAAGTTCGAGGATGAGATTCAAGTTCAACGATTTCAGATTCTAGAGCGCCCGTGGTCGTAGTTTGGATTAGGCTCCGGCTACGTGAAGCGTTTGTTTTCAGACTCACCTTCTTGCTGATCAAGACCTTACAGCAACCCCAATTGCGATTTCAACGCGCTTCACTCATCAGCGCTGAGTATCTGCTCTGCTATCGCGAGGGCTTTCGGCTGTTCCTTCGTCAGCGCACGCGCATCCACATGCTTCAACTCCGCGACAATATCGCTTACGTTCGCGGCTGCAAAAATGAGTTCAAGGGTAGCCTGTGCTTCGTCGGAGCTTTGGGTGGCAAGGAGCTGATTGAACGGCTTGGCAAGTCCCTCGTCGGTATAGAAACGCCATAGCGCGGGCTGGACCTGCTACTCCTCCCTGTCAAGATGGCTCCAAAAGAACGCCTGAACCGATTTAATGGCAAGATAGCATTCAAAAATAAGCTCTTGCCGTTTTTCAGTCTCTGTTTTCCTTGCATTCGCGCTGCATATGCAGTCAGGTTATCTACGAGGTGTGTAACTACGCGATGCTCTTCTTCGATTATCTCTGCGCGCCCGACTGCACACGAATAGCTCATTTCTACGGCGTATCATTTGGAAAGAGCGTGAAGAGACCGTTTTCATCACTAAGCCCAGACATGTAGAAATGGTACCTCCCGCAGCCACGCTCAAATCGAAGCCTTTTGTGTC
>DASVJT010000112.1:0-3702 GCA_036385775.1 archaeon | reverse complement strand
GCGCACAAACCTGCACCCATTAGCATGAAAAGATGTCCGACGTTGTTGTCTACTTTCAGCAGATATATCGCCAAAAATGCTGCTAAAATAAGAAGAGCTGCCAATGCTGCCAGATTTCCATCGATCATTCTTGCGTTTTGTACGATAAAAGCAAACTAGCTTGTTGAACTTAAGCCACCTTTTTTGAATGATTTGTTCACAGCTTAGCTTAGCCCTCTTCTTTATTGTCCTCACTCAACTACTGTAAGGTTTAGTGAGCTTTCTTGTCTAAGCCCTCAGTGTGACAAGTCCTCTACTTCTCTTTTGCCATGTTCAAGCTCATCGACTTGTTCTTGATCGAGCTGTAAAAGAAGCGCTTGGAATTCACCGACGTGAGTTTTTTCCTCCTTGGCAATGTCCAACAGAGTCGCCAATATCGGTTCGTTTTCTGTCATTGCAGCCATCTGTTCGTACAGATTAATCGCATCAAGCTCTGCAATGATGCCTGCGCGCAGTATTTCTTTATCGACATTCTTCTTGTCAATCTCATTTATGTCTATAGGAATGGTTGATAGCATTTGAGTAACCTCACACTCTATATGCACCGATAGGGTAAAACTTTTCCATATACTTGATTTGTAGGATAAGTTGCTTCATATGGCGCTGCAAGTAAGCTACAAATTTAAAAAACGAGCGCAAGTTGCTTAGGCAAAAAAGCATCCACCACAAGATTTATTTCAAACCTGAGCAATGGACGTTTAATGAACTTTTTACGTGCAGCCTTCTTAGTTCTAATTGTGATTGGTTTGACTCTTGCGTGCTCCGGCTGCACCGTCAAGGTAGAAAATCTTGGAAAAAATAATACGTCACAAGGCGGCACCAAACTACTAAACGTACCAGAATACCCAAATGCCAACAGAACTTCTTACTCCAATATCCCCCTAGTTGGGCAAGTTATCACCTATCAAACAAATGATTCCCCCCAACAAGTTCTTGAATTTTACAAAGCTCAAATGCAAGACCGAGGATATAATATAAGCAGAAGCTTTACCAGCACGAACGAAACTGGGGGTTTAGTCACATTCGCAAAGGGACAAGATACTGTGTGGGTCACAGTTGGACAGAATAACGGTGCAACGAATATCGCCATCCGAACTTCACCTCAGTCCTGAAATGCTGGCTCATCTTGGCTTCTGTGTCGTCCCAAGGACCGGTTTTAATTGTTACAAGTGCAGTATCTTTATAGATAATTCGAGCGTTAAGGCGGCATCGATTCCTTTTTAAGGTTCACGAGCATCTTGGCGAGATAAAAGGACATATGAACTTAACTGACGGAAATACTAAAAGTCTGGTAGAACCGCAACCTGTTTTTAATGAACCCGCGCTGACTGTTGGCAATACGCTCGTATTGGCTGATCTGCATATCGGAATTGAGTACGAGCTTTCGCTAAGTGGTATACATATTCCATCACAAATCGAGCGTCGCATTGAAAGGGTTTTACGTTTCTTGAAAGAGGTTAAAGCGCGGCGCGTTGTCCTTCTTGGAGATATAAAGCATTGCGTCTCACAAACCTCGCCGTTGGAGCGACGCGACGTCCCACATTTTCTGCGATCGTTGGCTGAATGTGTGCCGATTGATATAGTGCCGGGCAACCATGATGGCGGTATCGAATATTTAATTCCTCGTGATACACGCTTTGGAATCGAGATTCACCAGTCAAAAGGCTGTAGCTTTAACAACGTAGCGCTCCTACACGGTCATACGTGGCCCTCATTAGAGCTTTTAAGGTGTGATTATATTGTTATTGGGCACAATCATCCTGTCGTTCGCTTAGCTGATCCGCTCGGTTACGTTAGTATAAAGCCTGTTTGGATTCGCGCCCGTTTTGATGAGGGCGTATTAAGACAACGATTTCCAGAACTTGGCCTATTTAGCAGCCCCGATGTTATTATCATGCCTGCTTTCAATGAGCTAGTCGGCGGTATTTCGTTTAACGAAGCGTCATATGAAACGTTGCTAGGGCCACTTTTTTCCAATCGTGCCATATTGCTCGAAAAAGCGCAAGCATACCTTCTAGACGGCACATTCCTCGGAACGGTAGAGCAGCTAAGAGAACTAGCGCCAGATAGCTATAGAGCACGAAAGTCCCCATCACGACGAAAAAGCAAAAAAAATTGACCAGTGTCTGGCGAGTTAGCTTTTTAGATCTGCCATCATTCAGAGCAGATGTCTAAGTGCAAGGAAACTCGCAAACTGTAAGTAGCTTAAAAGCTAACACGAGGCTACAGGCTCTCCCTTATGGCAGTAGAGTGGTTCTATTTTGCATTGCTGTCGTCAGTACTTATTTCTGGCGTAAACATCGTTGACAAGATCCTGATTTCCGACTATAAGATACCCCCTTTAGTCTATGTGTTAGTGATTAGTGCCACAAGCCTCATGCCGCTTGTAACACTTGCCTACTTTAACTTAACACCGTTACCGCTAGGAATACTTGCGTTTACAATTCTAGTCGGCTTCGTCCGTATCTACTACACCCTGCCTTATTTTAAGGCACTCATGGTTGAAGAAGTGTCTAGAGTTATCCCCATTCTTCAGCTGACTCCCGTATTTGTATTGATACTCTCCAGTTTGGTCCTTCACGAAGCGCTTAGACCACAGGATTACATTGCATTCTGCCTGTTAGTTCTTGGGGGGACGCTGTTCGCAATTAGACTGACTAAAGGAATTCGCGTCTCTATAGCTTTTTATTTGATGATCCTCTCATCGTTCTTGTTAGCGTTGTATAGCGTCGCTTTGAAATACTTGTTTTCGGTGCAGGACTTCTACACCATCTTCATTTGGGTGCAAATCGCAGGGTTCATAACCTTCTTTCAGTTTATCCCATTTAAGCCATTTAAGAGTTCACTTATCAGGACATATAAGATAACAAGCAGGCAAATTGGTTTTATACTCATTGCTGAGCAGGCAGTAGCGTACGTCTCTGTGTTCGCCTACAACTACGCAATTGCGCACGGCCCTATCACACTGATAAGCTCTGTCGGCGCGACACAGCCGCTTTTCGTGTTATTATTCGCGACAATTCTATCCTATCGATTTCCCCGGGTGCTGAGGGAGGAACTTACGCGGATGGATATCGCCTTGAAGGTACTCGGGCTTATTGCTATCTTTGCAGGAACGTATCTTATCCAGTTTTTCGGGTCTTCTGCAATGTGATGGCGATCGGACTCCACAAAACATCGTCCAGTTCTCGTAGCTTCTTGGCGTTTGTTTGACATTCACATATTAAAAAAAAAATTCAGACGGGTTTAGCCGCACTATTCTCGTAGCGTGTTTTGCGTTTTTTTTGAGGCGGAAATCCTATTATCTCTGTTTTCACACGTTAACCTATGAGCGTATCGTATCGTTCTTCGTTGTTTTCCGTGAAAACAATTGGTGTGGTGTAACCCCTCTTAAATGAGTTGCGGCTGCTCCCCGCTTACAAACTCAAGAATCCTATTTTTATTACGAAAAACACTGTGTTTTTAAAGACCGATATATTAATATTGAGGAAAAAGAATTTGAATATAACCTCTCGTACTTCCTTTTTACGTATTCGAGGGTTACATAAACCAGGTAATGGTTGTGAAAAAATGGCTAAGGAAATAAATTTTGGCATAGAGTTTGTCCCTAATATGCCGCCGAATCAGTGTGCGGATAGGGTAAAGTTAGCGGAAGACAACGGC
>DASVJT010000111.1:0-2819 GCA_036385775.1 archaeon | reverse complement strand
TTATAAAGAGAAACGATGACCGAGAACGTACATAGCTACATTAAGAGGCAACCATCACCGCAAAGAGAAATCTGCGAGCAGTTGCGAGAGATTATCCTGCGGGCCCTCCCTCATGTACGAGAGGAGATGAAGTGGGGTGTTCCTACGTATGATGGTGGAACCTACTACATTGTTGCACTCAAAGACCATGTGAATTTGGGCTTTACCATGGTCGGTCTTTCAGCAGACGAGTTGAGCCAATTTGTTGGCTCAGGAACGATGAAGCACATCGAGATTCGCACGGTGGGCGAGATCGAAGAGGTTCACATCACGCGTCTGCTGCAGTTGGTATGGAAAGCGAGCCGATAGCCGGTCACGAACGAATACACCCGGACGACTGCAAAAAGGGTTAGGGAGCCTCTTTTACAAAACGCAATTGAAAATAACGACGGACTTACGAGGCAGAACGCAGCTCGTTTTATTGCCGTCCTGATTTCTGTTTCAAAAGGGAATTCGCTCAATTTCAGCCTCGCGTAAGTTGTTCTCCCACGCCCAAAACCACGCGCTGCCATTGTGAACGTGGAGTATGACGACATTTTCTGCAAGGGAACGCAAGAACGGTCGTTCGTCAAAGAGTCGTTGTTTAATGGCAGCGTCGTCGAGGAATGTAACCGTGCCCGTCGCCCGCATCATTGTCCCGATGTCCACCGCCCCGCTCTCTTCAGGGGACGTTCCGGTGGCGCATAAAAGCATAGTTCCACGTTCGGGTTTGCGGTACACTGTCGAAAAATGCTCTTCGTCTTGCCCGATGAAAAGTAGAAGCCGTCTTTGTCAGCAAACCACAACCCAAACGTCCTTACTCGAGGTTGATCACCGTCGACGGTCGCAATAGAACATGTTGGGTTGTCGTTTGCAAACTGCACGCATTTTTCAAAGTCTATGGTAATCACCATCTCCGCAATGCTCGTTTGAGCAATAAAAACGTAAGCCCGGCAAAGCTTCTTAATCGTATAAAGAGATTGTAAGCGGTAAAAAATAATTGCAGGTGGTGAGGCGTAACGATGAAAGCCGACTACTTGCTTAACATCTTTAGGCTCGAACATACTTGACTGAGGACAATGAAAGCGTTATTGCTCCGCGTCGGAATCGATAAGGGGAGCGGCGGAACATACGGTCCCATTTTTAACGACGGATCGTTCGAATTCGTTCCCATTCCGGAGACATACCGATCGTGCACGGCCACGACGTACGGCGAACGGATCGGTAGGAAGGGAAAACCGCTATCGACCTACGTGCCGCCAGCGCTTCGGCACGTGCCAATGCACAACGATCCCGAGTTTGAAACGTGCACTTATGGTGACCCTTCCGTCAAGCGCCGCTATCTTCTCGAGTTGAGCAAAGAGGATTTGCTCGTTTTTTACGCGGGATTAAAGCCGTTTAATCACGACAACCCAGATTACCCCGAAGCGCTTTACTTCGTCGGCTATTTTACAATCGACAAGGTGATCGATTTTAATTGGTTATCAGCGCCTGAAAGGGCTGCGAATCGTCAGCGATATCCGTACAACGCGCACGTCAAGCGCGGCTACGCCTTTGAGAATCTCGTGATCGTCGTGGGCAGTGAAGACAGCAGGCTTTTGAACCGCGCGCTTCTGATTAGCGAAAAAAAGCCCGACAAGAGCGCACGGCCAACGTTTGCTTTGTCATCCGAGATGGAAGATATGCTCGGCATTTCCGGGTTCATCCAAAGAAGTATACCGCCACGTTTCGTCACGCAAGAACGCAGCGTCACTCAGTTGGTGCAGTTACTCAACTCGTCGTGAGAGATATTCTGCACGTTGGCTGGCATTCTAGGTTCTAGTCTAAAACAGGCCATAGTAGCGCACGGAGTGTTTCGAATTCTGTTCTAATGTAAATGCTAAAGTTTGTGCAAAATAATTGTGTCTCAAAGCCAACACAGTTTCCAGTCAGTCAGGAGGCAATTTTGTGTCAAAGATTTACAAAATTCCTTACAAAGATAAAAACCACGGCGATTTTGAAGAAGAGTGGCGCTGCCACAAAAAAGCGTCGGAGTGGTGGTACACAACGGGTTATTTTTCTGATGTGCGCAAAAACCTGTATTCCTTTCAGTTTACTCTGATAAACCCGCATATCTTTGGACTTGAGCCGTTCATCATTATGCTTGCGCTGACTGATTTTAAGACGGGAAGGCATTATTACTCGCAAAAGACAGCGATTTTGAGCAGAAACGTTGTCATCAACGAAAATATGGTTAGCTTCGGTGATATTGCAAAGGTTGTAAAAGGCAAATCTTCTATGATACTGACGGCTCGCCATAAAGACTTTTCACTCGACTTGCAGCTTGATTACGGCAAGGGTGCTTTTTGGCACTGCGATAACGGCGTTTTACGCATGGGGTTAGACGCACCTGAGGAGTCCACGATCTATTATTCGTATACCAATATGCCGACAACGGGAACGATGATCTTAAACGGTAAAAAAACGGCCGTCAACGGAAAATCATGGTTTGACAAGCAATGCGGCACATACCATCTTTTGAACCGCATGACGCATTGGGAGTGGTTTTCGCTGCGTTTCTTCGATGACGAAGAGATGATGCTTTTTACCTTTCCGCAGAGCAACTATCAAGACGGAACATACATTTCCAAAGACGGTAAGGCAAGCCGTCTGCTCGATTATGAAGTCAAACCGCTTGATTTTATCACTGCAGATGGCAATAAGTATTCGACTGGTTGGACGCTCTCAGTTAGGGGGTTAAAAGAAGAAGAGTATACCATCACGCCTTTGATGAAAGGGCAAGTGAACTTAGGATATTACGA
>DASVJT010000110.1:0-1933 GCA_036385775.1 archaeon | reverse complement strand
GGCGAGTACTTATCCATAGGCAGCAAATCCCGTGCCGGAAACGGTATGTCGTCCAAATCGGCGATCAGCTTCCTATCTGGGTTTCTCACTATAATATCGCCCTCTCGCACTGTTGTACCCTCAACGTCACTAATACTGCCCGACTCGATAGAAGTCGCGAAATCTAGCATAGTGCTCTCCCCTTCGCCCCTGACGACAGCGTCGGCGGCGGATCTCTCAAGACATTCGCGGTCCAAAAAAGTCGCTTGTGGACCACCGAGAACGACGGTTGTATTGTTGTTCGATTGTTTGATGAGGTTCGTTAGCGCAAGAGCTGAGTTGTATGTTGGAGCAGTCGTCGTGATACCAACAAGGTCTGCCCTGTTGACTCGCTCCAAAATCTGCGCTTCATTTAGGCGCTCAGCTTCAGCGTCTACGATAGATACGCGATGATCTGACTCTCTTAGGAAAGCGCCGATGTAAGCGAGGCCTATAGGCGGCGAGCAAATATCTAGCTTTCTAACGTCTCCTTTGCCAAACGGGGGATGAATAAGTGCTATATCTAGGCCCACAAGGATCATTCCTCAATAATTTGAAGGTCGTGGAAGAACTACATTTTGACTCATAATCTGAGCTTACCAGAAAGTTCGCTCCGTCGGCTCTCGAGCGTGTTAACTGTACTGATAGCTACAGTTACAAAACTCTTTTTCGCTTCAAAGGGCACATAAGAACGAGCAGTTGCGTTTTCAGTGTTCTTTATTACGGACAAATCTCAGCGTGCGTCTGCACATCGTGCTACTAATCTCGAGCTGACCAGTGCAGAGAAAGGACTATTGATAAAAATTTGCTGTTGCTATTACAAAGGGGTGAGGATATAAATAAGAAAAGCAGATTTGTAGGTGTACGTGAGCGTTCTCCGTTAGGAGGGCTTACACGGAAGATTAGCTAGTAAGAGGGAGCAGAATGACAACGAGAGACGATAGGATTCAGGATGTTATTACTAACGTTGAGCGCGTGCTCGATGCCGCGCTTGCGACAGTGGAAGATCTTTACCAAAGGTTCGTTCCTGAGCAACAACGCTCACAGGCTGAGCATTTATACAAAACGTACGTCCCCGATATAATGCCAAGGCATTTGGGCCCAACTAGGATGCCTGATATAGATATAATCGACCTCGGCACAGAAATTCATCTCGTCGCGGATATACCGGGAGTTAAGAAAGAAGATATTAACGTCGAGCTTACGCCCGACACCATAGACATTACTGCTGAACCGCAAGCGGAGATGGAACCTGAGCAGCAGCAGCTGTACGCCTGTCGAGAGCGGAGCTGCGCGTATAAACGAAGGATATCCCTGCCTGCCACCGTAATTCCGGAAAAAACAAAGGCGCTATTCAACAATGGGGTACTAGAAATCACAATGCCTAGGAAGGCGCCTGTAGAAAAAGTGAAACCCGTAAAAGTCAGCATTAAAGATACTGGTGGACAAAAATAAGGGGTTAACACTACGTCTCTTGGTTCCCAAGAACGAGTGATGATATAGTTGCGTGCAACAGAGCAACAACTTTAATATCTTTTTTAGGCCGTTCTAGCTCCTGCTGAGAGGCTATCTAGTAGCATATTTGAGGCGCGCGACGACAAGTTGTCCTTATCATAAGTTCAAACGAAACGTGAGAAAATAGATCTAACAATCTTACTTGCTCTTACACGGCTTCGCTATCATTATATTCTCTGCAGACAATATATATGGCTGTAGAGTAGCGCTGTTGAATATGCAGTCGCCAAGATTTTGCTCACTTTTGACACGGAGATCTTTTCTGACGTAAATAAATGAAACGGGAGCCTCGATGGCATAAATGGTGCGCTATCCGGCATTTTCTGAGCCAACAGAAGAGGAGAAGCATTTTCCACAGCTGTTGATACGGGTGCTTCCCAAAGGCCGACAAGTGGAGTAC
>DASVJT010000109.1:0-3715 GCA_036385775.1 archaeon | reverse complement strand
ACAAGAAGGTGTGTGATGACTTCTGTGTCCGAATTTGACACAAAAATGCGGCCTTCTGCCTCGAGTCCTTGCCTGATATCAAAGGAGTTGACGATATCGCCATTATGTGCGATCGCAATGGTGCCACCCTGATAATTCACGAGCGCCGGTTGGCAGTTTTCAAATATACTAAGGCCTGTCGTTGAATATCGAACGTGGCCAATACCCCGCGATCCTTTGAGGCGTCCCAACCGATGTTCGTCAAATACCTCTTGAACGAGACCCATGCCACGCTCAACATGGATTGCAGAGTCGTGCGTCGCAATTCCGGCTGATTCTTGACCGCGATGTTGCAACGCATAAAGCCCGTAATAGATTGGTAATGCGACATCTTTGGAATCCAAAGCGATTCCGAACACGCCGCACTTGTCTTTCATCGGCTAGCTCTTTAAAATATGATCAATATTTATTAAGGTAGCTATAGTTGCGAAGCCGCCTTGAGCGGCCAAACCCACAATGGACGCATGTTCTTTTACGAAAGTTGTATGAGACTGCGCCGCAGCGCCTGCATGCCACGTGCGTGCGTTTCTGCCGCTTGCCCATTGACGGTGTTCCCTTAGTCATTCAGTTGCCTCGTTTGATGTGAGTTATGTTAAGGTGAAATATAGACGACGTTGTCGCCGCGGACGACGATGGTACCAAACTTCTTGATTACGTCTCCGCCTTTGAGCTCTTCGGCTTTATCAAGAACGAGATTTAAATGAACGTCATAACCCTGAAGCTCTCCTCTAAGGTCTCTACCCCCTTTCAGCCTCACGATTACTGGCGTTTCCAAGGATTCATTCAAGATATCAAGCGGCCTTTGACTCAATCTACACCTCTTACAAATAGTTCTTCCCCGATAACATACTTAAGTTTATCTTTGAATCTTCATTAAGATTGTTATGCATGACGACGAAAAAACGGCATTTCCTGAAGACAGATACTGCACGGCTTGTAGTAGCTACGCTAAGCAGGTACGAAACTAAGAACGCCCTAAAAGGCCGGCTCGAAGTGCTCGAAACGTCTGATCACACGCTTATTCTTCTAAACGGAGTGCCAGTAGCCCTCTGCATCGACAAAACGCCCTTTTTCACTGTGCGAGGCGCGATTGAGCTCAGCCCACAACGGCACCTTGTAACCGTGGATATGGGCGCTGTGCGGTTCATACGTAACGGAGCGGATGTAATGAGTCCTGGCATCGTCGATGCCGACGAAAGCATAATACCAGGAGATTTTGTTGTCATTGTTGACGAAAGACACAAAAAACCTCTAGGCATCGGAACCGCGCTTATCACTGGTATTGAAATGATCCACGAAACGAAGGGCAAAGCTGTGCGGATCGTGCACCACGTAGGCGATAATGTCTGGAACGTTGCGCTATAAACACAGTTAAAAAAACATGGCAATGCCTCCATTTAAAAAAGAAGCGATTATCACGTTAATAATGACAGCGCTACGTGCCGCTTCAATATATGATGAGCAAAGCACGAAAACTATAAGATGCCCATTGCGTAATAGATTAAAAGTCGATTGTAGGTGAGAGTTCCAAATGGCGCAAAAAAGTTTGATTGATAGAATTTTTGGAAGCCGTCCGCACGCTGAGCCTGATGAATATCTGGAGCTGGATCTCGGGGAATACGAAGAAGTATTTGAAGAAGAGCCCGCAGGTACGTATGTTAAGGTCGCAGAGTTAATTAACATCAGCAATCTCACATCGCTCAAAGACGAGGTTTACAAAGGCAATATCGTCATCATTGACATAGCTCAAATTAAGCAGGACCGCATAACCTTAGACAAAGTGGTTAAGGAACTGCGACAAGTCGCAACGGACATTCACGGTGATATTGCAGGACTCGGAGACGATCAGATCATTGTAACCCCGATGTCGATAAAGATCGACCGCAAGAAGGTCGGGGCCAGCGTTTACTAGTACTGCGAGTTAAGCCCAGCTTATATCGTATCTTTTCAACAATGACGCCTGAAGCAGCTATCAATAGCACATGCCCTCTATGCGCAAATACGCTCACGTACAAGTTCAGTACCGACGAAATCCCTTTTTTTGGCGAAATCATGCTCGTGAGCACCAGTTGCACGTGTGGCTTCAAGTACGCCGACACAATCACACTCAATGAGGGCGAAGCCGCCCGATATGAAATGAAATTTGATAGCAGCGACTTTGCGACACGAGTGATCAGATCCTCTTCAGGCACCGTTCAGATTCCAGAAATCGGCGTAATCATTGAACCGGGTCCGGCTTCTGAAGCTTATGTTTCCAACGTCGAGGGAGTTCTCTGTAGGGTGGAAGAAGTGATCGCTACTGCTACGAAATGGTCATCTAATGATCCGGAAAAAACAGAGCTCGGAAATCAACTGCTTGAAATGATCGGTTCAGTGCGGAAGGGCACAAGCACAATGACCCTCGTGATCGACGATCCATTTGGCAACAGTGCGATTATTTCGCCGCGCGCTCAACGCCGAGCGCTCTCAGAAAACGAAGCCTGCATGCTTAAGACTGGGGTACTAACTGTCGACGTTTCGGATAATGGCAACCAAACGCGCCGCCCCAAATAGTACAGCGACATTCAAATGTTACGCTATTTTTGAGCTATGAAAGAAGACGAATTGCGCTTAGGTCAGTTATCATCATCGTTGGATAATCGTTTGCCATCTTGCTGTCGTTTGCCATCTTGCTGTCGTTTGCCGTTCAGATCGTTCGAAGAAAAGCAGTCTTTTCTAGGCTTAACTTGCCTTCACGCTGAAATGAAATTTGCGTCACATTAATAAATAGCGTACGCTTGAAGTAGCTGACCAAAATAAAATATACAATTGTTTATTGTATTTAGAAGCACTGAGGCAAAACAATGCGACAAACGGTAGAAAATCTTGCAAAAGCCTTCGCGGGCGAAAGTATGGCGCGAAACAAGTATGTCTCCTTCTCAAAAATAGCAAAAAAAGAAGGGTTTGAACAGATCGCAGCGGCGTTCCAAATGACAGCTGATAATGAAAGAGAGCACGCAAGTTGGAGCTCCAAACTGATCAACGCTCTTAACGCTGGCGAGGCTGAAAAACTTGACGGCATTAAAATCGACGCCACCGTTTCGATATCGCTGGGCAACACTGCAGCAAATCTCAGAGCTGCGATCGAAGGCGAGCTTCACGAAGCTACAACGATGTATCCCGAATTTGCTGACGTTGCCGACAGTGAAGGATTGCCCGAGGTTGCTAAAAGACTGCGAGCTATTGGTGTCGCTGAAGCACACCACGCAGAGAATTACAAGAAGATGCTTGCGCAGGTTGAAGCCGGCACCTTTTTCAAAAAAGACCAGAAGGTTGAGTGGGTCTGCAGAGAATGCGGTTACGTATACATTGGCGAAGAACCCCCGGAGAAGTGTCCTGCTTGCGATCATGACAGAGCTTATTACCAGCTCAAATGCGAAGCGTATTAGCTTAACAAAATCGGGCCGAAACAGAGGCCTAGTTTGCCGTCTTCCTTAAGGTTCTAGCTGTCCTGCAATTTGAAGCGCAAAAGAGCGGCAATTCCCCCAAGCTTTTCTAATCGCTTTCCCGGCTCGAAATCGGTGCTAAAAACGACGACGTGGCCATTCGAATTGTTCACTGCAGTTAACAATTCGTCGACGGCCATTCCTTTTTCCCGCTCATTGCGCAATGTCTCATCCGCTATGAGCAGCCTATC
>DASVJT010000108.1:0-14150 GCA_036385775.1 archaeon | reverse complement strand
CTACTGCTTAATATTGCGTTATTTCAAGGATCTCAGAATGCGACAAATACTTCGCTTAGCGTCCTTTCACTATGCAGGGTTAAATGCGCTTTTTTGCAAGTTTTTGCTGAGTTCACACTTGTTTTGTGCGCGTTTAAAACCAAGCAGGATTACGAATATAGCGGTGGGAACACAACCACTTCGAGGGTCGTGAAAATATCTACGTTGGGTTTTTTTGCTTATGTTGATCGTTCGGTATATTCCGAAGAATTGTACGGCATGCAAGTCGTGTGAGCTTGCATGCGCGCTGAAGCATAGCATGACAGGGGACATCAATAGTGCACTGAATGAGTATCCTCGCCCTCTTTCGAGATTAAAAATCGGGCTTAAGGATGGCAAGTTGCATCTGACGAGGTGTCTTCACTGTAAGCGACCAAAGTGCATTGAAGTTTGTGAAGCACGAGCGATTACAAAAAGCGATGATGGTGTCGTAACTATTGATGAAGAACGCTGCAATGGGTGTTTTGAATGTGTAGATGCGTGCCCATTTGGGGCGATACAGAAGCGCGACAACGAAGCGATAAAATGTGATCTCTGTAAAGGAGCAACGGAACTATCGTGCGTGCTTGCGTGCAAGTGTGGTGCATTGATATATGGACAAGAGACGTAACAAAGCGAATCCAAAATCTATGACCGTGGATCCTGCGGCACTCGAAATGATGCCGCTTGCCGAGCGGGACAACATGAAGACGATGTGGGATAGGGCTGACTTAATGCAGCCACAATGCGGCTTTGGCGAGTCAGGCCTGTGTTGTCGAATCTGTTTACAGGGACCTTGTCGGATAAATCCGTTTGGAAAAGAACCACAGAGAGGCATCTGCGGTGCTAAAGATTACACTATTGTGGCGCGAAACTTGATCCGAATGATGGCAGGCGGATGCGCCGCTCACTCTGATCACGGAAGGCACCTCGCACATGCTCTAAAAGGCGTCGGTGAGGGTAAGGCACCCGACTATCACATCAAAGACGAGGTGAAATTACGTGCCCTTGCTGCAAAGCTTGGTTTGGAGGACAAAAAGAGCGTAAATGAGCTTGCCGTGGCTGTAGCGAATTCAGCTTTGGAGGACTTCTCAAGGAATGAGGATGAAGCCTGTAATTGGCTCAAAATTATGCTCCCTGCAAAAAGGCTAGAACTCTTGGAGCGAAATGACGTCGCTGCGACCAACATTGACAAGGGGATTACCGAAGTCATGCACAGGACCCATATGGGGTGTGATGCAGATCCCGTGCCGCTGATTTTCGGGGGTATCAAATGCTCGCTCGGTGATGTGACAGGAGAGAACATCAGCTCTAACCTTTCCGACATCTTGTTCGGCGTTCCGCAAATGGTCGTATCCCAGGCCAATCTCGGCGCGCTGAAAGAGGACCATATCAACGTCTGTGTACACGGACATAATCCGATTCTTGGAGAAGTTATTTGCGATGCTGCAGATGAGCTAAAAGACCATGCAATTGCCGCAGGAGCGAAGGGAATAAATATCGTCGGTATTTGTTGCACGGCCAATGAACTGCTCATGCGAAGAGGGATCCCAATCGTCACCAATTTCGCGAGCCAAGAATTGGCAATAATGACAGGCGTCATCGACGCGATGGTCATTGATTATCAATGCATTGCGCCATCGGTTGGATTCTGGACACAATGTTTCCATACAAAGCTGATATCTACGATGCCGATTACCCGTATCCCGGGCGACACGCACATCGAATTCAATGAAGCAGCGGCGCGAGAGGGTGCTAAAGAGATCGTGAACGTTGCTATTGAAGCGTACAAGAACAGGGATCCCACAAAAATCTCAATCCCTAACATTTCGAGCAAGGTCGTCGCAGGATTTAGCCTCGAGTACATAAAATCGTTGTTAAGCACCTTCAATGAAGATGAACCGCTCCAGTATCTCGCTGATAAGATTCGAAGCGGGGAGGTTCAGGGCATCGCACTTATCGCTGGGTGTAACAATCCCGCTAAGGCTGAACACGACCTTTCCCATTTGACGATCGCCAAAGAGCTTGTTAGAAATAACATACTAACACTTGTGACCGGTTGTGCGGCGCAATCCCTCGCGAAGCACGGTTTATTGACGCCAGAAGCAGTCGAGGAGTACGCAGGTGAGTCGCTTAAAGCGTTCCTTAAAGAGGTCGGCGAAGCGAACAACGGTGAGTCCTTGCCACTTGTGCTCCATATGGGGTCATGTGTGGATAATTCGCGCGTCGAAAACTTCGTCAGTGAACTCGCCCAGGTAATGGGTGTCGACATACAGGATCTACCCTTAGTCGCGAGTGCTCCAGAAGCGATGAGCGAAAAAGCAGTGGCTATTGGCACGTGGTGCGTCGCAACGGGGTGGCCCACTCACGTCGGTGTTTACCCATTTATCAAGGGAAGCCCTCTTGCTGATGAGGTGGCCCAGGCGACTGCAAAAGACGTGTACGGCGGCCACTTCATATTTGAACCCAATCCGATGATTGCCGCGAAAACGTTAGTGAACACCGTAAAATACCGTAGATGGAAGATGAACGCACTCAGCGAACTCGACGGCGGGGTCACGTATTGGAATGGTACCACCCCGGATATTACCGCCCCGGATATTACCACCCCGGATATAACCACCCCGGATATTACCACCCTGGATAGCACCACACTGGATAGCACCACACTGGATAACACCACACCAGAAAGTACCACACCGGAAGTAAGCATACCTGCGATATCTAATGAAACCCTCTACAAGAAAGCAATTGACGGGGCCATAATCGCAACTGGATACGCAGATCAGCTCCTCAATAAGGCGATACGTCAATACGGGCGTGATAAGGAGATTGGATACCCAAGCACAGGGTATTATCTCCCGTGTATTACCGCGTGGACTGGCGAAAGAGTGACGAAACTCGCGCAGTTGCCACGGATTCTCGGAGAAGTGAGGGGCAAGATTAGAGAGGAATACACGTTTGACAACGCAGTTGCCTCAGGAGAGGCAACTATGATCGCTGCAGAAATCGTTGAGGCCCTCAAGTACATCGATAATCCTAATCCTTATGCGAATACCCCCTACACGGGGTTCATTGCCGACGAAGTGCTCCGGCGGTTGGGGATCTCATTCGTTGATGATACCATACCAGGCGTCTTAGTGTTGGTAGGGAAAGCAAAGGACCCCAAACTGTTAGCAAAGATCATCAGAGATTGCCAGAGTAAGGGCATGCTCGTGATTCCCACATTTGACACCATCCAGCAGATTACCGAGGCCGGAATAGAGATAGGCGAGCATAAGGGACTTGACCGGCTCCTGTTTTGTGTGGGCGAATTCACGCAAGCGATTCACGGGCTGAGCTTTGCGATCCGCGCAGCGCTGACGTTTGGGAACGTCAAGCCGGGAGATCGAACAGGGCTCCTTGAGTACCTTTCAAAGCGTCCGAAAGTCGTCGTTGCCCAATTAGGTCCTATCGACGACATTAAAGCAGCTATCGAGTTCGCCGTGCTGTTCAATGGATCTCCGACGATTACCGATCAAAATGTCGAGGAAGTGGCGGGCAAGTACGAGGTAGAGACAGATTACAATCAGATCGTTGCCCACGCCATCGAGATGCGGGACATGCAGGTCACAGTTGAAGCTGTCTCGTTACCAGTCGCTTACGGGCTTGCCTTCGAGGGAGAAACGGTGCGCAAGCCCCAGACCTACATAGAATGCGGAGGTCCGACTAAGACAAAAGTGTTTGAGCTCGTAAAGATCCGCGATGCTGACGCGGTTACGGACGGCCAGATTAGGCTCATTGGGAAGGATGTCGATGAGATGGAAGAGGGTAGCACGACATCACTTGGGCTACTTGTTGAAGTTTACGGAAAGCACATGAAAAAGGAGTTTGAGCCTGTAGTCGAGCGACGCATCCATCAATTCATCAATCATGCTGAGGGCGCATGGCATACGGGTCAACGAAACTTGATCTGGGTACGACTGAGCAAGAAAAGTGTGGCCAACGGGTTACGGTTCAAGCACTTTGGTGATATCCTTTATCGTAAGATGAAAGAGGAGCTTGGCGGCATCATCAGCCGGATACAAGTAACAATCATCACTGACGAAAAGGAGGTGGAAAAACACCTGCCAGAGGCTATTGAATCGTATGCAGAGAGAGATCAGCGTATTGCAGGGCTGACAGACGAGAGCGTTGACTCGTTTTACTCATGTACGCTATGTCAAAGCTTTGCCCCGAGTCATGTCTGTATTATCTCTCCCGAACGCTTGGGATTGTGTGGTGCACTAAACTGGCTCGATGCAGCGGCGGGATTCAGCATCGATCCAAACGGACCTAATCAGCCGGTTGAAAAGGGCGCTACGATTGACGAGCAAAAGGGCCAATGGTCAAATGTAAATAATACGGTCAAAGAGCTAACTCACGGTCACATTGAGCGGATGAATCAATACACGATGATGGAGGATCCGCAGACGTCGTGCGGATGCTTTGAGTGCATCGTTGCGATCAGCAGCGATTTACAGGGCGTAATAGTGGTCAATCGTGAATATACAGGCATGACTCCAATCGGCATGAAGTTCTCAACACTTGCGGGGTCTGTAGGCGGAGGCAATCAAACTCCCGGGTTCATCGGCGTCGGCAGGCAGTTCATTACGAGTAAGAAATTCATCCGTGCAGACGGGGGTTTGGCGCGCGTCGTCTGGATGCCAAAAGAGCTCAAAGAATCGATGCGAGAAGACCTTCAGAAGCGAGCGCAGGAACTCGACTTGCCGGACCTAGTAGACAAGATTGCTGACGAAACTATTACGACAGATGCGGATGAATTGGCGGAGTACTTGGCAAAGGTCGACCACCCCGCACTGCACATGCCTCCAATGGGTATGTTCTGAATCGTGGTCGTGAGTAACTTTGGGGTAACTGTTATGGTGGCAATACCTAAAGAAAATTGGAGCGGAAAGATAAAAGAGGTCGAATTTGGCGCAACAGAAGACGAAGGAGGGACAAGGGATAGAAAACTGCTCATAGGTGGAGAAACGACCCTACCGTTTTTAGCGTTTGAGGGCACAGTTTCGCGACCAGCTATCGGTATGGAGGTGATCGATCACCTCGGCGAAGACTACCCCCAGCCCATCATCGATGAAGTTGGCGACGTTATCAAAGATCCTGTCGCGTGGGCTGATGCGTGCGTTAACACATATAGTGCAGATTTCGTCTGCCTGAAGCTGCTGAGCACGAATCCAGAAGAAGAAAATGTCAGCGCTGAGGATGCGGCTTCGCTCGTGTCAAAGGTACTCGCGCAGGTTAAAGCTCCGCTCATCATCCAAGGAAGCGGCGATTATGAGAAGGACTCCCGCGTTATTGAACTCTGCAGTGAAGCTGCCAAAGGAGAACGATGTTTGCTGGCACGTGCAGAACAGGATAGTTATAAGTCGATCGCCGTCGCTGCCACCGCTAATGACCACGTAGTCGTCGCGTTCTCTAACATCGATGTGAATATCGCTAAGCAGCTCAACATTATGCTCACTGAGTTTGGGGTGCCGATTGATCATATCGTCAGTGATCCGCTCATGGCGGGGGTTGGCTTTGGGATGGAGTACGCGTATTCAGCAATGGAGCGAATTAAACTCGCTGGCCTCGTTGGAGACAAGATGCTTCAATCTCCGATGATCGCTGATATTAGTGTTGCATGGAGCGCGAAGGAAGCGTATCGTGTAGATGCAAACCTCGGCAACGAGAGGGATCGGGCTGTCTTTTGGGAGGTGGGTTCTGCGCTTGCAGCTTTAATGGCAGGTGCTAACGCGTTGATACTCCGGCACCCGAGGTCCGTAGAAATTATACTAAAGGTCGTCGATGAATTGGTGGGATAATACCATGCCAATGACAGCTCTCGATATATTCAAACTCTTGCCCAAAAAGAATTGTGGCGAATGCGGAGTGCCTACGTGCTTAGCGTTTGCTATGATGTTGGCTAACAAACAGGCAGAACTCACGAAGTGTCCATATGTGGCCCCTGAAGTGGTAACACAACTAGAGAGCTCCGCTTTACCGCCTATGCGCACTGTGAAAGTAGGTGACATAGAAATCGGAGGTGAAACAGAGCTCTTCAGACACGAAAAGAAGTTCTTCACCCAGACGGCGTATGCGCTCATAATCGAAGATGACCTCGACGACCACAGCATTGTTGAAAGGGCCAAGAAGCTTGATGCGATGAAATACGAGCGAATTGGCATTATCTCGGGAGTTGACTTAATCGGAGTAAAAGCGAAAGGGGGCGCACAGCGTTTCTCTGATGCGGTGACGCTCGTGAACGATAACAGTGGATTGCCGCTAGTTCTGATGAGTGACGATCCTGAGGTCGTTGAATCGGCTCTCAAAGTTGTATCGAAGTCTAAGCCGTTGATCTATGCGGGCAGTACTACCAACTGTGCGTCAATGGCAAAGCTTGCCAAGCAGTACGCGTGCCCGCTTGCGCTTTATGCAGATGATATCGATGAGCTCGTGTCATTGTCGGAAGTAGCAAAAAAAGAAGGATTAGAGGATATCGTTTTAGATTTAAACCTTGGATCTAAACCCTTACGCCAGATACTCGAATGGTTGACTATCCTGCGTCGGCTTAGCGTCAAGAAGCTTTTCAGGCCGTTAGGTTTTCCAGTTGTAATAAATTTGGATAACGGCGCGGACGTAGAAACTCAAGCAATTAAAGCGGCGATAGGAACGCTGAAATATGCCTCGTTAATACTTTTTAGTGACCTCGATCCTGCGCGGCTATACCCGCTGACTACGTTAAGAACGAATATTTATACGGATCCGCAAGCGCTCATACAGGTCAATCCAGGCCTCTATGAAATAGGAAAGCCAAATCGCAACTCACCGGTCATCGTCACGTCGAACTTCTCCCTTACGTATTTTACCGTAGCAAGCGATATTGAGGCGAGCAAGGTTCCTGCACGCCTTCTTGTGGTAGATACCGAAGGATTATCGGTGATGACGGCATTCGCCGCTGACAAGTTTACGCCAGAGAAAATCGCAGAAACTCTAACCGAATACAAGGTTGCAGATAAGGTGGATCACCGAAAGCTCATAATTCCCGGCATGATCGCGATGCTGAAAATGAAATTAGAGGAGCTCACGGGTTGGGAAGTCATTGTTGGCGTAAAGGACTCTTCCGCCCTTCCGAAATATCTGAAGGAGCTGTCAACTGGATAGCGAATGAAGGTCAAGGTGCTATAGAACGTTCTGCGATTTCGCGAACTGCGTTTAGCGCAGCTGAATTGCTCGGCAGCTCAAAAAAAGACCGTCCTTCCAACGCATACTCTTCAATTAAGGCATCTTCTGGAACGACCCCGATGAGCTCTAGTTGTTGTTGCTGGATCTGAGCCTTGATTATATCGGGCACGCTGTTTTTGACTTCATTCAGGACCAGATATGTTTTTCCTACGACGAGATTGAGATCCTCGGAAAGTTTTTTGATCCGACTTGCGGTGGTTATGCCAAGCGCTGTGACATCGCTTATTATGAACAGTACATCAACGTCTCTCGTTGTCCGTCTAGAAAGGTGTTCCATACCCGCTTCGTTGTCAATGACGACGTAGTCGTAGTTGACAGAGAGTCTGTCAAGGACATCCCGCAATACGTTGTTGATATAGCAGTAGCATCCGGGTCCTTCAGGCCGCCCCATGGCGATAAGGTCGAACGTATCCCCTTCAACGAGAGCCAGTCGTATTTGGTACTCAACAAGCTCATTTTTGGCAACCCCCGCGGGAAAAGTTCCTTTGAGCAGATCTTCTCGCAAGTCACCAATTGTCTGCTGTACGCGAAGTCCCAGTCGCATATCTAAGTTTGAGTTGGGATCTGCATCAACTGCTAAAATGGCTTTATTATTAGCGCTCAGATGTTTTACAAGGAGAGAGGCAAAAGTCGTCTTGCCTGTACCACCTTTACCCGTTATGGCAATGGTTTGCATGCTAAGTTCCGTGATGTAAGCTCAATTACCTGAAATTACTCTGCTATGCTACTTAAAATTGCGCGCCCTTGTGATAACTCAGAAGCATGAACGCTCTCCCGCAAGTTTTGCGTCTACAGGATTACTGCTAAGAACCAGGGTAAACGATAACCCGAATGCGTTTTGGCCTTTATGTATAGCCTCGTTTGGAAACGTGGGGAAACTGGTCAAGTTCCGTGTGAGGAATGAACAATGCTGAAGTAAACTCTTTAAAGAACATGCTGCTGACGCTTAACTCGATGTGCGTCATATTTCCAACAATTTCTGCTGCCTTGTCTTGCAGATCTTGTGACAATAGAACCATTCGTGCCCCGCCTAGGGCCCCATTACCAATAAACTTAAATTTATCAAGCGGAAGATCAGGCAGCAAGCCAATCGTGATCGCTTTCTTCACGTCGAGGTAGTTGCCGAAACTCCCCGCGATGAAAACGTTGCTAAGGTCACCGAATTGATAACCAAACGTTTTGAGCAACACGCTACAGCTCGCGTAGACAGCGGCCTTCGTTCGTAATATGTTCTGAATATCTACATCAGAAATTACTATGTTTTTATCGATCGCAGTGTCTTTTTCGAACGCTACAACGTACTGGTTGCCGTTGCTTCCCAACCCGATCCTAGCGTTGTTCGCATCCGGCTGAATTTTCCCCGTTCGGTCAATTACGTTGTTACTGAAGAGCTCTGCAATGAGTTCAATTAGGCCCGATCCACAAACGCCCTTTGCTTTTGCGTCGCCGATGGTCGAGTACTCTGTTAGGCTATTGTTGATCCAAACGCGCTCTATTGCTCCATTCATCGCTCGCACGCCGAACTCTACTTCCCCACCTTCAAAAGCTGGGCCTGCCGAACAAGAGCACGATACGAGAAACGTATCATTTCCGAGCACTACTTCACCATTTGTTCCTACGTCAATAAGCAATGAGGTGTCAGCGATATCGCTCATTCCTGACGCAATTATGTCGGCTGTGACGTCGCCGCCGACATAGCTGCTCCTGCACGGAAGTGTGTAGACATAAGCATTTGGATTGATGCTCAGCCCGAGTTTCACCGCCTTCATCTGGGGAACGAAAGTCATCACCGGTATGTAGGGTTCGTGGCGTATGTATTTCGGATCCAACCCATAAAAAAGGTGCATCATTACAGTATTTCCTGAAAGGACTGCACGGCAAATCTTTTCGTATTTGATGTTATTTTCGATAACGAGCTCTCGCACGAGGTCGTTGATACCGTACTTAATTGTGCTCGTCAGCTTCTGGAGGCCATCTTCGTATTCCTCGGTGTACATCACTCGCGAAAGGACATCCTCGCCATAAACAACTTGCTTGTTGTAGTCGGATCGTGCGTCAATCACCTTACCAGAGGTTAAGTCAACTAACTCGACGACCAGTGTCGTCGTGCCTATGTCCACAGCTATTCCAATTAAATCGTTTTCTGAAGTTGGACCAACGTCGATAATTTCTTTCCTTTCCCAGAGATCCATCAGCGTCACATTCACGTTCCATTGGTTGTCTCTGAGTTCTTTGCTCAACTTTTTTAAGGTCGGCAGTCCAATCGTGACGTGTCCCATATCGAGATTGCGTAGCGCGTGCGTCACTCTATCAAGGTCGCTAACGTAATCGGTGAGTGATGGTGGAGTAAGGGAAAGCATTACCTTCAGTAGAGGCGGACAAATAGCTGGCAAGGGAGTAATCACGCTTTTCATAAGTATTTGGTGAGACTCCACTCTGCTTTCTTTAGGGACAGTCACTTTTAAATTGCCTTTAACACGGGCTAAACACGCTAAAAAATAGCTATGCGCTTTTTCTTCGGCAGTTAGGATGTCAGTTTCGTCGCACTCCACACTCCCCTCAATAAGGACCTTACATTTGCCGCACTTGCCCCGACCTCCGCAGATACTGTCGATGTATATATCAGAGCTTGTAGCTGCATCAAGTACGGTAGTGCCCTGCTCAACTTTGACAGTTTTGTTGTCAGGCTTAAAAATAACCTTGAATTTTTTCTTCAAATTGCTCCTAAAGCCTCAGGTTGTATTGAAATTTCCGTGTCTTTATATACTACATCTTTATAAATAGGTTGCGAGGCAAGTAGCGTTACTTCAGCGTGCTCAAAAGCGCTAAAGCGCAACGGACGCCTAATTACTGGTACTGGAGTGACAAATATATCCATGATAATCATTGGCGGCAACATTAATGGTTACTCAAAAACTGTGGGGGCTATCATCGATAGCCGAGACACGAAAGCCGTTCAGGATCTAGCAATTCGCCAAGTTGACGTGGGGGCACACATCATTGACCTTAACGTCGGGCTTGGCAAGAGCGACGCAGTTGGCCTAATGAAGTGGCTAGTGGCGACAGTCCAAGACGTGGTCGATGTTACGCTTTCGATCGATACTCCGAAACTCGACGTAATGAAAGCAGGCATTAGTGAAGTTAAAGAAAGATCTATGATCAATTCGATCTCTGCTGAACATGAGAAAATGACAACGCTTTTTCCGCTTGCAGCAGAATACGATTCAGAAATTATTTGCATGACCATGGACGAGCACTACATCCTTGGTGACGTCGACAAACGAGTAGAACGGGCGGCGATAATCGTCGCAGGCGCCTGTGAGCATGGGATTGACGTCGAGAAGCTTTACGTTGATCCGGTTTGTCTTCCTCTGAGCACAGCTCAAGATCAGGCACCGGCAGTCGTCGAAGCGGTGCGGCGAATTGGAATGCTTACCAGTCCTGCTTCCGTGCTAAAGACGACCGTAGGACTCAGCAATATCTCGCACGATACCAAGAATCCGCGGCTTATTGAAAGAACGTTTTTAGCCATGCTTATTGGCGCCGGTCTTTCATCAGCAATAATAAACACAGAGGACCGAGACTTAGTAGACACGATAAAAACGTGCGACGTGCTGCTTAACAAAGATATATATGCCGCAGATTATTTGAAAGCGTAAAATAAAACGTGCTGATGAAGCAGTTTGTCAATTTAAGCTTATAAGGTGCATAATGCGTGCCTAAACTTTTTCCTAAAGTTTAAATACATCCATTTTTATTATACCGGCATGGGTTTGGTCACATGAAGTCAGAGATATTGTCTGAGATTAAGGCTTCTGAAGCAGAAGCCCAGCGTTTGATCGACGAAGCACAGACCCAAAAAGCGGCCACTATCGAGGAAGCAAAAAAGAAATCGTTTGACATTGTCGATGCCGCAGAGCAAGAAGCGAGCAAAAATGCGGACGATTTGAATGTAAATGCCGACGCAGAAATTAGCCAAGCTAAGCAAGAGATTCACGACGCAGGACAGGTAGCTATTATAAATCTCAAAGAGCGCGCAGAGAAAAAGCACGCAGAAGCGCTCTCTTTTTTGGTTGAGGAGTTTAAGAGGACATACCATGTTTGAGCCGCAACCGATGACTAAAGTCATCATTGCAGGGTCAAAAGATCATATGAACATCGCTATAGATGTGATGTACAAACATAACGTCATTCACATTACGGACTTCGTCGATGAAGATGAAGATTTCAAAATCGGCAAACCGCTCGAGAGTATCACAAAGCTTTCAGAACGCACAGTCTCTCTTCGCTCTCTAGCTAGTTATCTCAGCATTAAAGGCAAAGAGGACATTCCGAACAAGTACCCTGAAGGTTCCATAATCAATACGATCGATGCGAAAACTGAGCAGCTCGACATTGAAGTTACACAAGTAACAGACAAAATCAGCGACATAGACTCCAAAATTAAAGACATCTACGACAAAAAACGAGCACTCGAACCTCTCAAGAGTTTTGACCTACCCTTAGAATTATATACAGGGTATCATTCGCTCGCGGCGTTTGCTGGGACATTGAAAGACGCACCAATTATAAACGACATAACTAACGACTTTGAATTAGAGACTGCCCCATATGGGAAGGGTCTTGCGATCTCTCTTTTTGTTCCTCGGGAATTCGAGGATGAGGTTCTAAAACGCTTGCAGGAGCAGGGCTATTCCGCTCTCCCGCTCCCTAAAATGGCGGGGGTTCCAAAGGACATACTATTGAATCTGGACGCTCAGCTAGACGAACTTCAATCGGAAAAGCAAAAGAGCGAAGAGGATCTGGCCGATCTTCGCAAAAAGCACATTGAGTATATCCTTGCTTCAGATGAATATCTTTCAATTGAAACGCAAAAGGCCGAAGCCCCGCTGCGGTTCGCCACAACAAAAAATGCATTCATCGTCGAAGGGTGGGTTCCAACGAAGGATCTCCAATTGATCCAAAATGATCTGGACAGCGCAACAAACGGCCACGTTATCGTGGATGTAGACAGTTCTGAAGCTGTCGACGTAGAAAAAGTCCCCGTAGCGTTCAAAAATCCAGTGCCTACGCAACCGCTTGAGGTAATGGTGAATGCTTTTTCGCTTCCTAAGTATAATGAGATCGATCCCACGAAGTTTATGGCGTTTATTTACCCTGCGCTATTCGGTTTAATGTTGGGTGATGCCGGTTACGGGATTCTAGTTATCGCGATTGGACTCATCGTACATCGGCTAGTTAAATCCAAAGGAATGCGCGATCTGGCAACGATTGGTGTTTATGGTGGTGTAGCCTCAGTTATTTTCGGTATCATTTACAACGAGTTCTTTGGGATCGAAGCTTTTGGCCACAAGGGGTTAATTACGTCCGTTGAGTATTCTGCCATTACACGTTTTGAAAACGTGAGTACGCTGTTAATAGTTACCCTTGTCATAGGCATTTTGTTGCTAACGCTTGCGTACGTTTTGGGATTTATAAACGAATACAGGCAGCACGGGTTAAAGCATGCAGTCTTTTCAAAAGTGAGTTGGCTTTTGATGCTTTGGGGCGGGGCCTTAGTCGTCACTCTTATCCTGCCTTCGCTTTCGTCTGGCACTGCAATTCAACTCTCTGCAGGATTAGGTGCAGGGCTGGTCAGTTTGGTTGTTGGCTTTATCCTTTTGATAAGGGGTGAAGGCGTGATTGGTATCACTGAGCTTCCGACGCTTCTATCAAACGTGCTGTCCTACACACGATTACTCTCGATAGGGTTATCTTCTACAGGAATCGCCCTTGCGGTAAACAGGCTGTCTGACGCGCTATTTTTTTCGAAAGGAGGTATTTTTGTCATTTTTGGCGTCATTTTGCTAATTGGCGGTCACGCGATTAACACGGCATTAGGAATTTTAGATTCGGGATTGCAAGCGTTAAGATTACATTATGTTGAATTCTTTACGAAATTCTATCGTGGCGGGGGTATGAAGTATATACCTTTTGGTTTTAAGAGAAAATACACGGAGGAAAAATAAATGGTAGATCCAATAGGAGCAGGACTGATCGCAATAGCAGCATCGATTGCGGTCGGCCTAACTGGAATAGGGGCCGCTATAGGCGAGCAAATGATTGGTTCAGCAGCCGTCGGGGCAATAGCGGAAGATGACAGTTTCTTCGGAAAGGGTCTTGTTATGACCGTCATTCCGGAGTCGATTGTAATCTTCGGACTTGTTGTGGCGTTAATATTGCTGTTTGTAACCCTACCTACGTTATAGGTTGAGAACATATGGGTTTGGAAGTCGTCGTCAAAGACGTTCTAGCGCGAGGAGAAGAGGAAGCGAATCGCATTAGACAAGACGGGAGTGATGAAGCGAATGCTATCATTGCAGGCGCTGAAAAAACGGCAAGTCAGATCCGTAAAGAAAAACATGAGCAGACTATAGAGCAAATTGAACGTCGGAAAAACAGAGAAATCTCTAGCGCGAATCTTGAGGTTAAGCGCGCCATTCTTAACTTAAAAAAGGACTTGCTTGATCGAGTGTACGACGAAGCGATCGAGAAATTGGCGTCACTTCCCGATTCAGAAAGGGAGAGTATTATAAAAAAACTTCTGGAATCACAGACAGATTCTACCCGGGTTTTTTCGAACAAAAACGACGAGTCTTTGGTAAAACGAATTAGCAGTTTGGAGTACGGTGGTTCGATTCCGTGTTCGGGCGGCTTAATGTTGGAAAACGAGGATGGCACGGTGCTAAGAGACCTGACTTTTGATTCGATTCTCAAGAACGTGCGGGACAGGTCTTTGAAACAGCTCTTGCAGATTTTAAGCGTGTGAGGACGGATGCACACTCCGGCAAAAAAGCGCAAATACACGGGATCAAAATCGAGGTATG
>DASVJT010000107.1:0-2871 GCA_036385775.1 archaeon | reverse complement strand
GGGGCGTTGGGTGACGTATATTCACTTCTCATCAAGCGTGGCGAGGACGTAGATATTAGTTCTCTCGAGGCAGATGCTGCAAACCGTGACGAAAAAGTCCAGATGGCGCTCATGATTGCCCTTGGCAGCGTTTATGTCGCGTTGCTGGATCGCGGGGTAGTAAGCCCCATATCAAAAGTTGAGCGCGGCATTACCAGCGAGTTTCTAGGAGTCCGTAAAACAGCAGCTTCTGTTTTAAGTGTAGCGTATCCCGCTTTTATGAAACACGGAGAAGCGATTGGCTTAGAGCAGATTGAGATGGGGTTGGACGCGCTTCTTGATTACAACCGGCAAGTTACAATCGAAGCGCTGGGCGTTATTTACCCTGCGCTTATCGACGTTGGCATCCAAGTAGATCTGCCGCGTTTGGAACTCGGGCTCAATGATGAATACTGGGCGGTGCGCCAAGCCACTGTCGATGCGCTGGGCACTATCTATCCGACTCTCATTCAAAGAGACGTAGACGTCGATCTCAAAGGGCTTGAAGCCGCCCTTAAAGATAGGTCGTGGGTGGTGCGCAAAGCGTCGGTGAATGCACTGAGCCGCGTCTACACAGCCCGCATTGAACGCGGGATCCCGACCGACGTCTCGTTACTCCAAAACGTCCTAACGGAAAGTAACGATGAGCTCCGTAGGGTTTCAGTAGAGGCACTGAGCCGCGTCTACACAGCCCGCATTGCACGCGGGATCCCGACCGACGTCTCCCCACTACAGCGCTTGCTCACCGATGACGACATCAAGGTCCGCCAAGCCACAATCAAAGCATTTGGCTTGGTTTATCCTGCACTTCTTCGCGCAAAAAAATCAGCTGTAAGGGTCAAAAAGTTAGAGAACTCCACGAGTGACAAACACGCAAAAAATCGCGTAGCAGCAGCCAAAGCCCTCGGAGATGTTTATGCAACACTCATTAAGTGCGACAAAGAGCCTGAAGTAAGACCGCTGGAACAGCTCTTAACTGATAACAACTCAGACGTGCGCCAGGCGGCCGTCGAAGCGCTAGGGCGAGTATACCCTAGATACGTCGATAAGGGCGTGGCCCTTAATCTGCACGCCCTCCAGCATGTGTTAGATGACAACGCTGTTGAAGTTCGTAATGAGGCTCAGAACCTTTTCAGTAGCGTCGCGCGTGCTATGCTCCTAGGCCCTGACAACGAAGGGTTTCAAGAAACGATTCGTGAGCTGGGTGGCGAACTTGACGCGTCTCTCTCTGCGCCGCTTTCTGGCACGTACTCGCCTTTCGTCCAATTCAAAGGGGACTCCCTCCAAATAGGGCACCTCTCGATGCAAAAAAAGACGCTGCACACTAGTGCGCAGCAGTGCATCGTGACGAAAACTGCATATGAGATGCTTAATGCGATTGCTTCAGCGTTTCTTTTGAACCATCCGATTCTCCTGATGGGCCCAACGTCTACCGGGAAAAGTTTCTTGATAAAGTGGTTAGCTGAGACACTGTGTTACGAGCATATTTCGTACACGCTCAATCCGTACATTTCGAAGTCAGAACTGATTGGCGGCATAAAACCGAACAACCAAGGAAAGTTCGTCTGGCAGGATGGAATCATCTTAAAGGCAGCCAAACGCGGAACTTGGCTTGTTCTTGAAGAGCTGAACCTTGCGGCTTCTGAGGTCCTCGAGATATTAAATGATTACTTAATTACGGGCAAATTCGTCTATTCTGAGAATGGCGATCAACGCGTTGTTGAGCCTTCGGGCGAATTCAGGCTGTTTGCCACAGCGAACCCGGAAAGTTACGCGCAACGAGAACGGCTTTCACAGGTGTTTGTCTCTCGATTCAAGGTTCAATACCAAAGGGAGCTGAGTGAAGAGGACTTGATTGAAATTCTAAGCGGATTATTTGGTATCCCCGCTCATTTGGCCTACTCAATCGCGTTTTTTCACGTTACCTTACAGGAACAAGCCAACTCTAAAGTTATTGGCAAGGAGGAAAAAGAACCATACATCTTCAGTTTGCGAGATTTGATACGGCTTGGAAGGCGATTGGAGCCCGCCATACAAACGGGCGTGCCCGAACCCGCATTTATGCGTCTCCTTGGTACAGAATTGGCTGACATCTGCGTAGCACGCGTACGAAATCGCGACGAACGCGAAGGCCTGCTGAAGCTCATTGATACCATCTTTGGCATCAAAGAAGAGGGCAGCACCGGTGAAGACGCGTTCGCCATTCCTTCCGAACAGCTGGGGCAGCTACTTGCTGACTTGCCGGTGACGAGGGGTCGCCGCTTCATTCCAGGTGAAGAAGCTCGAATCGTACCGACCGAAACGCAGAGACACACACTCGTGAGCATGCTTAAAGCTCTCAAGTTTGATGAGCCCATTCTTCTAGTTGGCTACCCTGCTTCCGGAAAAACCACGTTAGTAAGATACCTGGCGCGGCAGAAGCAGACGGACCTTTACTATGTGAACCTTTCATCGGATTCGGGTATCGAGGAGCTCTTGGGTGGCTTCACTCAAGACCGTCGTGGCATGTGGCGCTACAAGCGAGGCCTCCTCTTTAAAGCCGTCAAAAGCGGTGCGTGGCTTTTAATCGACGAGGCGAACCTTAACCCTCTCTCTGAGTACCTCAATACGCTGCTCGACTTCGGTTACGTCACAGACGAAGAGGCAACCGTATTTAAACTTCATCCTAATTTCAGATTGTTCTTTTCTATTAATCCGCCGAAAATCCACCCTTCGAGAAACGTGCTCTCCCCCGCACTGCGCACTCGATTCAACGAGATCTGGCTTGAGGAGATAACTGACGTTGCAGAGCTAGCTGAATTAGTCGACAGGTGGAAGCGGACTTGACTTTTGTCGTAGATCTCGACGCAGCGG
>DASVJT010000106.1:0-4873 GCA_036385775.1 archaeon | reverse complement strand
GTATCAGTATCAGCGTTCAACGCGCAAATCCACGTGCGCTTACGCTCATGTCTCGCCCAAGCGTTTTTAAATCCCAAGGTATTGCTAATGGCTGGAGCGGCGTATTTGCGATAAGCTATGTTTGTTTTAGACATTAATGCTCTAGGGGCGCTCAGCCAGATCATTACCACTGCTGTTGAGCGGCTTGGTTATCTCGGCATCTTTATCGGTATGGTGCTCTCAAGTACGCCACTACCCTTCCCGAGCGAGATCATCATGCCTTTCGCTGGGTATGTCGTGTGGAAGGGGGGTCTCACCCTTATCGGCGTCACGCTCGCGGGCACTTTTGGCTGCCTTGTCGGTTCGCTCTTTGACTATGCGGTCGGCATATACGGCGGTAGACCGTTTCTTGAACGCTACGGAAAGTACATACTCGTACACGGAAGCAGGCTTGACGATGCGGAGCGATGGTTTAGCAGATACGGTGGTCGTGCAGTGCTTATCTGCAAGCTGCTCCCTCTTACCGGCATATATATCTCGTTTCTGGCCGGCATCGTCCGAATGGATGTAAAAAAGTTCTCCCTCTACACAGCGTTCGGGTCGCTTCTTTGGTGCTTAGCCCTAGTCTATCTCGGCCTCCTACTCGGTCCTCATTGGAGTGACCTTGCAGAGCTTTTCGGATACCTCTATGTCATAGTAGTTATAGGGATTATCGGCGTGATCGGTTACCTCATATACCGCTTTGAGTGGAAGCCGTCGCATGCACGAGTGTGAACGTGCCAGCGGTTGTCTCAAAATGCCGGAGCGCAACAAAGCACAATCGTTAACGAACTTCATGATCAAGCTATCCGTTGAGACGGCGAGAAAGTTACAGGATGAAGTGCCATTTAGATTGGTGAAATTGGTGAAAAACTGTCAAGGTGTAGCATACGCAGCTTCACCGCACTTTGCTCCCTTGACGCACGTGTTTCGAAATCAACCACCCTAAAAGCGATTTGGGACGGCGACATACGGGAGGTATATAATGCTGTAACGTTTGATGCTACACGCCTAAGTTGCAGCTCGTGCCATTATTGTTTGACTTATGAGGCTATCTTTAATGAAGGCGAGTGAAACTTAAAATTAAAGAGCGGTGACCGGCTAAGCTGCAAAATCTGAAGACTGACAAAGCTATTTATCAACTATCCTAGGTTTGCAGCTCTTTAAAAGGTCTTTACGGAAATGCTCGACAGCCTGGAAGGTACCGATATTTACAAGACCTTATTCACGATGCCTGACTCCCGGATAGCGCAAGCAACAGGTGCGATAGATCATTAACAAGATACGGGTACAGTTGAACCTACAACGCGAGTATGGCTGGGCGTTTGAGCCAGTTTAAATGCTTGTCGCTTGAAATAACGGCCGTTTTTTGACTATTATTGCCATCAGAAAAAACCGAACATGCTATGATTGGGTGTGTTCATGTAAAAAGTACTAAAAAGCGAGGAGGGAAAAAATGATCGAAAAGGGATTAATCTTAACCGGCAGCGATGCGGACTTATTGAGCCGTGCGCTTTCAGAAGTGAAAACAAAAGTCTATGAAAAGTCAGGGGCTCAATTAGATGATACCCAGGCGCTCGATGCGCTCGTTTCGTACTTCCTTAATGCCGAATGATGGTAAGGAAAGTCGTCAATCGTTTTTAGCCCCTTACGTAAGCGCCTGATGCTAGGCACGATTATCGGACATGAGAGGCAGCGTGGACGGCCACTACATGAGTTTCGCATCTGAACGCCACTAGCTTCTGGATCCAGCTGTTTGGTGTTAGAAAAAAGAATCGGAATAGTTAAGCTACAAATCACCACTTGCATTAGTGTATGCAATTAAAACCGATAACTGCGATGGTTCTTGTATTACTCTTAGGCACATGTGTAGCAGTAGCAGGCTACGCCATAACTGCTAACAATATGATGCCTAACACCAAGGCAACGCCGACGCCACCGGTCAATGCTACAGTAACGGCTACAACAACGCCTTCTGGACTTCAGCTCTCGCAAGCGCAACTAAACGCTAGTCAACGCGATATGGAGGCTAAGGGGTATAACATTACACAGCCACTCAAACTGTCTGGCGGCATTGGTTCTGGCGCTAACGGTTCAACGTTCTACAAAGGCACGATAACCCAAGACCCCGGTACACAATACAATTTTACTATAACCTACAATCTTACCGTAGAGGTCTGCAAGGACAACGCAACGGCTAATTCTCAGTTTTCTTCAACGGTTAGTAACTTACAAAAAAGTGGTATTGTGGGCAGCTACAAGAGCCCAACCCTATGGTCAGGGGTGACAGCGCTTAACGGTATCCAAGTAAATAGCAGCGTTACCAAAAGCGCAACTGGGCCGCCATACACTATAACAACTATAGAGTGAGGCGGCAACGTTGCTGGGTGGAATACGCTGGAGAGCTAATTTGCTTATCCGTTAACTAGCAAATCTAGCTATTAGAGGGGGTTAGCGTGTTCATTTCCCATAGTAGTCGATTGATGCTGCGACGATCACATGCGAACATATCATTCAATGGAACCAATCAAACCGTGCATATAAATACGCACGGCGTTAGCGGAAGTTCGAAACATTACAAGCATCCGTTGCCTGAGAACTTGTATGATGTGTATATGCGGTTTTAGAGTGGCATGCAACTTGCCGACATTTATCAACACACATTATGCAAAAATGCGTTGAAAAACTAAACTAAAGAATCTAGAGCAGCGTTTCAACGAGTTCGACTGCACCCCGGATAAAAGTAGGACACCGCTCCATTGCAACTTTATGCGTTTTCGCATCTGAAAACTGTTGGGGGTCTGAGAGATTGTACCCAAGCAGATCGGTGCAAGCTAAGGAACCGTGACGCGTCTTAAATTCTTGTAGAAACTTAGCGACCACTGCATAGGTTTTTTCTTTCGCGGCAGTATCATCCGGTCGTATGCCACCGTAGCGTAATCCGATTACCATAACCGCTCCAGAGATAGTTCCACAGAGGTGATCCGTACGGGCAATTCCGGCGCCAAATCCGTGCGCGATCCGACGTGCCATATCCAAGTCAAGCCCGAAATCCGGTGCAAAGACCGAGAGGATAGACTGCGTACAGTTGAAGCCCTGCTGAAAAAGCGCAACTGCATCTTCTGCCTTTGTCATATCCAATAATCACCTAGAGAAGGTCTTAATGATGTCGCTCAAGCGTCAATCAAGAACTAAACTGAGCAATATAGTGACATTATTCAGTGGGATCAGTCAAATCGAGCGTACATTATGACGCATCGTGTAAGTGGAATTGATTGGAAACTTTACAAGCATCCGATGCCTAAGAACGTGTTTGAAGTCTACATGCGGTATTGGGGAGACGTGCGGTTAGCGTCTGAAGATGCTCGAATCGACTAATGATTTGGATGAAAGAACGAGAACATGTAACGACACTGCGATCATGTATATTTTTATTCCTTCAATCCCCGTGCAAATACCCGTGCTTCTTCCAAATCTTCCTCATTTGGCCTTCCCTTGTTAATCCCCCCGACAAGTTTCAGTGGTCCCCACGAATCCCACGCCTTGCAGGAGAAATCAGCCACCACGGAGAACCCTCGACTCACCAGCAGCTCTTTAAAACCAGCATGATGTTCTATTTTTCCGTCACCACTGGTAGAGAAGATAAACGCCCGTGTTCCCGTGACGGTGGGGAGCCCCTCTACAAACTGGAGGAGGGTCCTGTGGAACTTCCCGTAAAAAATGCCTGATCCGAATCCGATCAGGTCATATCCCGTAAGTGTTTCGGGTTGTGCCTGACCGATAGGGACAAGATCCGCCCCCAACTCTTCTGCCATCACCTTTGCGACTTTTTCCGTGTTCTTGTGGTGAACTGAGATATAGGCAATCAATAGTGTTTTCATGATGGATACCCTTGATGGTGTTTATTGTTGATATTCTCTGTCCCTATAACCACCGCTACGATCACGATCATGGCGATTTTGCCTTGCGTTTCCTAAAATCGTCATCCGCTGCCTGAGCATGTTTACGACATCTATATGAATTACTGGCAAAATACCCCGCTTGGCAACTAAACTGTCGCTATTAGTTTTTGAATCAAATATCAACGCTGAAGCGTAAAGAGTAAAACTATGGTCAACCTCTTTGTGAGAGCTCTTATTATCACTGCCATCATCGTTGCTGTCACAGATGCTATTGTTTTTTATGTTATCTGGAGCGGAAAAGCACAAATAACGCCACTGTTCGTCATCTTGGTCGTTGTTGTAACGATGATACCCATTGCGATCAATCTCAGGGTTCACATTTTCAAGCAACTTAGCTAGGCTCCTATATCGCAGCTCACAAAAGGGTTAGTGTCGAGTGGAGCATTACTAACAGCCACTTCCTGAACACGCCCACAATGTGTATATGCAGTATTGGAGCGGTATTGAGTTCCGCAGTAAATGATCGCAAGCCACTCAAATGGCTTTAAACTAAAAGCGAACCCGCTCAATCGCTGATTCGTGTCCCATATCTGCAACCGTCCAAAACCACGCTTCGCCATTTTTAACACGAAACATGCCAGCGGTTTCTGCAAAAGGACGCAAAAACGGTCTCTCGGTTAGGAGACGCTCTTTCATGGCTGCATCGTCAATGAATTCAGCTGTGCCAATAACGCGCATCATTATTCCTAAGTCCATCGTGCCTCCCTGTCCTAACGGGGATTCAGGAGGGGCGAAGAAAGTCAGCGCTATTTTGGGGTTATCTGAGAGTTGTTGGAAGACCGCTTTTGCCTTGTTAGTAGAGAAGTAAAAGCCGTTTTTGTCAGCAAACCACATACCGAACATCCGCGCTTGTGGCTGATCGCCTTCGACTGTTGCCACTGCACAAACGGGAT